>JAFNRY010000219.1 GCA_017385345.1 Kiritimatiellia bacterium | reverse complement strand
GGTGGACGGCCGCGGTTCGGCCAGAGCGCCTTACGGCTACAACGTGCGCGACGCACTGGAAGGGTGCGGCGATTTTCTCGAGCGTTGCGGCGGCCACGCCGCCGCCGCCGGATTCACGGTCAAGCCCGGATGCCTGGAAGATTTCAAGCGGCGCTTCGCGGCCGAATGCGCGGCGCAGAAGGCGGCGCTTCCGGCCGAATCGAGAGAGAAGCCCGTGATAGACGCGTGGATTTCGTGGAATGAATGCACTCTCGGGCTTGCGCAGGAAATGGAGAGATTCGCGCCGTTCGGAGAGGGAAATGAAGAACCGGTGTTCGCCATCCGGCGGACGATGATTTCGAGCGCGCGCCGGTTTGGTTCCGACAGCCAGCATCTGCAGCTGTCCTTTGCCGGCGGCGCGCGACCTCGCGCAGTGTGGTGGAACGCCGGCGCCAAAGCGCTTGATCTCCATTCCGCCGCCAGCGTCCCGCACGACATTATGTTCAATTTGGTCGTTTCCGAATACGGCTCGAAGCACGTCGAGTTGAAGATCGTAGATATCAGAAAGTCGTTGTAAATAGCGCTCTTCTCCGAGCGCGGCAATGGCTCTTTCCCTCAAAAAGCGCGGCAACGTCGCTTGCTTTCCATGATTCCGCTTCGCCCCGGAAAAAAGACTTGCACGCCGGTGTCAAGAAGTGTATAATCGTGTCAAAGAATGTCAACACGTGGAGAGAAGGGTCCCCGGGTGGAGGAGAAGACGGGCAGTGAATTTCTGTTCGGGCGGTACGATTATTCTCTCGATCCCAAAAAGCGTATTACGCTTCCTTCGCCGTGGCGACACGCGCTCGGCAATCCCTCGTTTGTGTACGTCATGCCCGACGGCAAATCGAGGTGTCTGAATATCATTCCGGCCGCGGAAATGGAAGCGAGGCTTTCCAAGCTTCGCGAGCGCGCATTGTTCGATCCCGGTCTCGCCCGCGCGCTGCATGTCATCGGCGCCAATTCGGAACAGCTCGCCCTCGATGTCCAGGGGAGGATTCGCATAAGCGACAGGCTGCTGCAGTTCGCGAATCTTTCGTCGAAAGTCGCGATGGTCGGGGCGGTGCGTAAAATCGAGATATGGAATCCGGCCGTGCTCGTTCCGGCCGACGCCATAGATCTCGAATCGCACGCAAGGGCCCTGGAGGAGGTCGGGTTTTGAGCGCGCACGTGCCAGTGCTTCTCGAAGAGGCCGTTTCGGCGCTTCGCGTGCGGCCCGGCGGGCGCTACATAGACGGCACGTTTGGGCGCGGCGGCCATTCGTCGGCCATAGCCGCGCGCGGGGGATCGGTGCTCGGCATAGACCGCGACATGCAGGCGATAGAAGAGTGGGAGTCCGCCCGCGCTGGTCTCGATCCGGAGGTGGCCGCGCGCATATCGCTCGTCCACGGCAACCATGGCGATATCGCTGATATCGCAAGGGGCCGCGGATGGGACGGCGTTGACGGAGTGCTTCTGGACCTCGGCGTTTCGAGTCCGCAGCTCGACGAGGCGGAGCGCGGCTTCAGTTTCATGCGGGACGGGCCGCTCGACATGAGGATGGATCGCACTCGCGGAGCGACGGCGGCGGATATCGTCAACGGCGCGACCGAGGAGGAGCTTGCAAATATTTTCCGCAGGTTTGGGGAAGAACCGCGCGCTTGGAGGATAGCCCGGGCGATAGCGTCGGAAAGGGGACCTAGGCCCTTTTCGAGCACGCTTCAGCTCGCCGCGACGGTGGAGAGGTCGGCCGGCCGGCATTCTCCGCGGCATCCTGCGACGCGCGTGTTCCAGGCTTTGCGGATGGCTGTCAACGACGAGACGGGGGAGCGGGAGCGCGCGCTGGAGGGCGCGCTCGGCCTGCTGCGGCCCGGCGGCGTGTTCGCCGTGATCGTGTTCGAGTCGATCACGTCGCGCATCGTGAAGCGGTTTTTCGCCGCGCACGAGGGGCGCGAGGCGTCGCTTCCGCAAGGCGGGTCGAGGTGGTGCGGGGAATTGCCGCGCGTACGGCGCGTCGGCGCGCGCGCCACGGCTCCCGGCAAGGAAGAGGCTACGTCCAACAGGCGCGCGAGAAGCGCGAAACTCAGAGCGGTGGAGGTTGTGGAATGAAGAAGAACAGGAAGACGTCCAAACGCATGTCCAGGCTCGTATCCAACACTTTCCGCGCGGGCGCGGCGATTGCGGCGCTTTTCGCCGTTTCGCTGCTCGACATGTTCGCTTCGTCGAGCTGCAACCAACTTGTGAAGACGGCGGACGCGAAGGAGAAGATTTTGCAGAGGCGGCGCGCGGATCTGGAAAACGCGCAGGCTAAATGGGACGCGAAGCGCTCGTCCGGGAATCTCGACAGG
>JAFNRY010000021.1 GCA_017385345.1 Kiritimatiellia bacterium | reverse complement strand
GGGCAGGCGGCCTCCATGGGCGCGGTGCTGCTCGCCGCCGGCACCAAAGGGCGGCGACACAGCCTCCCCAATGCGCGGATAATGATCCATCAGCCGTGGGGCGGCGCGGAAGGCAAGGCGAGCGACATCGAAATCACGGCAAGGGAGATCCTGCGCCTGAAAGACATACTCAACGGAATCCTCGCAAAGCATTCGGGAAAACCGCTGGACAAGGTGGTCGCCGACACCGACCGCGACCATTTCATGTCCGCCGCCGAAGCAAAAGAATGGGGAATCGTCGATATTGTCATAGGGGACGAAGCCGGACCGGAGGATAAATGAAGGATTTGCGCTGCTCGTTCTGCGGGCGTAGCTGGAAAGACGTAGTCCTGGTGCCCGGGCCCGACAAGGCCAACATTTGCGCCGATTGCGTACGCAAGGCGCAGGCGGTCATCGACGAAGCCGGAAAAAACGCGAATCCCGAAAAGCCGCTGCCGCCCACGCCGTCTCCGAAGGAGATAAAGGCGTTCCTCGACCAGTACGTGATAGGCCACGATGCGACTAAAAAGGTACTCTCCGTGGCCGTGCACAACCACTACCGCCGTCTCGAGGCGGCGGAGGAAAGCAAGAACAGGGGCCGCAAGAGGAAAGACGGCTTTGAAGACGTAGAAATAGAAAAATCGAACATTCTGCTTCTGGGGCCGACTGGCACGGGGAAGACGCTTCTCGCCAGAACTCTGGCGAAAATGCTCGGCGTTCCGTTCGCCATCGGCGACGCCACGGTGCTGACGCAGGCCGGATATGTTGGCGAGGATGTGGAAAACCTCGTGCGCTACCTGCTCCAGAACGCCGATGGGGACGTTGCGCTCGCCAGCCGCGGAATCATATACGTCGATGAAATAGATAAAATAGCTTCAAAGACCGACAACGTATCGATCACGCGCGACGTTTCCGGCGAAGGCGTGCAGCAGGCGCTTTTGAAAATAGTCGAAGGGACGGTCTGCCGCATTCCGCCCAAAGGCGGGCGCAAACACCCGGACCAGGAATACATAGAGGTCGATACGACGAACATCCTGTTCATTTGCGGCGGTGCGTTCGTGGGATTGGACAAGATCGTCTCCCAGCGCACTGGGCGAAAATATATCGGTTTCGGGGAAAAAGCGCAGGACGGGGCCGGAAACGGCTCCAAGGCGCGGGGCGAGGGCTTCTACGGCGACGTGCGCCCCGAGGATCTGGTCAAATTCGGTCTTATACCTGAGTTCACGGGCCGCCTGCCGATCATAACGTCGATGGGCGAACTGAGCCGCGACGATCTCGTGCAGGTTCTTACGGGGCCGAAGAACGCGCTCGTCAAGCAGTACGCGAAACTGCTCGCAATGGACGGCATAAACCTGAAGTTCGAGAAAGGCGCGCTGGAGGCGCTTGCGGACAGGGCGCTCGCGCGCAAGACCGGCGCGAGGGGCCTTCGCGCCGAGATGGAAAGACTTATGATCGAAATCATGTACGAGGCTCCCGGCCCCGGTCAGCCGCGTACGATCACGGTAACCGCCGGCATGGTTGCCGAAAGGACATAGACATGCTTCTCACCGTTCTTAAATCTAAACTCCACCGCGTTCCGGTTACGGAGGCGTGTCTCGACTACGAAGGATCGCTGACGATCGACGCGGACTGGATGGACGCGACGGGAATCGTGCAGTACGAAAAGATACTTTGCGCGAACGTGGAGAACGGCAACCGTTTCGAAACGTACGCCATCGCCGGGCGGCGCGGTTCCGGAGTGTGTTGCCTCAACGGGGCCGCCGCGCACAAGGGGACTGTCGGCGACAGGCTTATAGTAATGGCTTTCGCGCAGGTGTCGCCTGAAGAAGCCGCGACGATGCAGCCAAAAGTTCTCCACTTCAAAAATACTTGAGCGCCCGCCGGAAGAGAAAGACGCCGGCCCGCGGCTGGCCCGTGGCGGCGGCGGGCGTGTTCCTCGCCGTTTTCTGCTTCTGGTACGCGATGTTCAAACTTGTCGAAGCGATGGACGCGCGCGAAGGCACGATGCTTCTCGCGACGGGATACTGCAATTGCGGCGAATGCTGCGGATGGACGCGCGGCGAGGACGGCGTGGCGGTGTACTCCTACGGCGAAATGAAAGGGCGGCCCAAGGAGATAGGACGCACGAGCGGCGGAACGATTGCTAAGCACGGAACGATCGCCGCGGATCCGGCCGTTTTCCCGCATGGCACGGTCATCCGGGTTCCCGGGTACGGCGAAGGCGTGGTCGAGGATGTCGGCGGCGCCATCAAGGGAAACCACATCGACCTGTGGTTCCCGAGCCACGGCGCGGCCAAGCGCTGGGGCGCGAGGCGCGTCAAGTGCATCGTGCGCGAACCGATGCCGAACGCAGCGAAAGCGCGTTGACGAGGTTCGCGAGATAGACGGCTACCAGCATCGCGACGACCGCGGAATCGCCGCCGAAACGCGCCTTCACGAACATGGCGGCCTGGTTGCCGGCGAGCCCGGCGACTCCCCACGCCGAAAGAACGGCGCCGTGTATCTTGGAAATGTTTGTCATTCCGTAATGATCGGCGAGAATCGCTGGAATTACGGAAAAGCCGGCGCCGTAGCAGGCGTTTATCACGAGCAGCGCCGCGCCTATCGCCGGAGGCCAGAAACTCAACGTCATCACTCCGGC
>JAFNRY010000020.1 GCA_017385345.1 Kiritimatiellia bacterium | reverse complement strand
GTTCGTTCTGAGCCAGAATCAAACTCTCAGAAAAAGAAAGTTCTTCAGATTTATTTTTTCCTCCGCCGCCGCGCCGTCTCCGGCACCGCGACTTCAGAAGAGCCTCTCACAAACAAATACTGTTCCGCGTCTCTTCCGAAGGTTCGTTTCAACGAACCGATTTCGAGACGCATCTCAAACATTTTCCGTTTCTCAAAGAGCGATGTCCGCCTTCCGGCGAACCGTGTCCGCCTTGTCGGGCGAACGGTTGGATATTCTACCACAGCTTTTTTCTGCATGCAAGGAAAATATTTAAAAAAATGCACGCCGCTGTTTCGTGCGCAGATGCGGCGACCCGGTCCGGCCTGTTTTTACATGGAAAACACAAAGAAAACACAAAGCACGGCCATTCAAAAAGCTTATGTTCTTAGGCGAAGCCGGATTGTCCGGCGTCCTGCCCGCGCGCCGCCAATTGCGCATCATCGAACAACGCGGAAATGCGACTCGGATTGCAATATGAACGGGAAGAAACAATACGTCAAAACGAGAATTCGCCCTTGAGTCCCGATTCCGTAAGCTCCGCGTAGGCGGCGAGATCGGCAAATGTCGCATTGGCGCTTCTGTAGGCGTAGAAATCCCTGTCTGTCAGAAGCAGATACGCCCACTCGCGATTGTCTCGCTCTTCCGGCGGCAGCGCATTGATCGTCTTGCACCATTCAAGCGCGGCCCGCCGTTTCGCCTGCACATTCGCGGTGTTCTTGTCCTTTTCGGCCTTCGTCTCTACAAGATACATCCGTTCCTTTGCAGCGACAAGGAAATCCGGAATGTATTCGCCGGGCAGTCCGTCGGAGCACAAGTATGCGATTCGCGCAAAGACGTGCTTTGCCTCGTTGACCTTGACGAACATCTCCACCGCCCCGTCGCTGTCTATGAATTCCGCGAAGTCGCGCTCCAGCCCGCCGCCGTTGGCCGGAAATCCCGTCAACGTATAAATCGTCTTTTCAAGCGCAAGGGAACACCCGCGCCGCACGATGAATCCAGGCACGGACGAAAACCGGATCTTGGCTACCTCCGCTTCGACCCTCGTCGTTCCCGTCTCGATTCTGTACACGAGTTCGCCTATCTGTTTCACGACGTGTTCCGTTACCGCTCCGTTCAAACAAAGCAGCACTTTCCAGTCGTTGCCGGAAAACGGATCGAACGGCTCGCCGAAAAGCCTCTCCCGGACATAGCGATCGACGGTTGAAGCGATCGCCGCCAGATTCACCTGCAAGGCCGGCAACGCCCGCGCCTGTCTCCCGCCGACCCTAACGAACCGGCGGGAAATGGAATCGACGACGCCCTGGAGATAGTCGTTGTAGCATCTGGCGTTGAAGATGTTCGCATGAACGCGATATTCGCCGAAAGCGGTCTTCGCCAGCAGTGCCCGCCCAACGAACACTTCTCCCGGCTTTGCAAACATCTCGCGCAATCGCGAAAGCGGATAGAGGGTGAAAGGCTCGAGCTCTTCCTCCGGCACTTTGCCGTCGCCAAGCACATCCTCGCTGTCGCGCAGAACGACCGGCCAGAACATGTCGAGCCGCTCGCAACCGTCCTTCAGCACGGAATGAACGAGATCGTCCGTTCCGCCGCCTTCCCGCGATTCCGCCGTCTGCGCGCCGAGGAGCCCCTCTTCGGCCATCTGGTCGTAAAACGCTGCGAACGCCGGATGTTCGATGATGTAGAGGAAATCCAATACGGCGCACGGTTCGACCTTCTCGACAAGTAGTTGCCGTCTCGCCTTCTCCTTCGTTTCGCGGTAGTCCGGTTCCCGCCACATGAGGCGCAGCCCTCGCCCGAGCGTCTGCTCCAGAAGTATCTGCGCGCTTGACGCCCTGAGCGGGACGATCACGCACACGTTGTTGACGTCGAATCCCTCGCGCAGCATGAGCACCGAAACGATGACGCGCGGCTTCTCCCGTTTGTCGATGGAGAAAAGGCGCCCTTTAATCCGCTCCCACTCGTCCGGCTTCACCTCGCCCTGCTTGTTGCTGTCCACCGTCAGCACGTCTTCCGCGTTCAGTCCTTCACCAATCAGGAACTCGGCGACGAACGGCGTCACTGCGGTATCCTCGCAAACGACCATCATCTTCGGACGCCTCGACGCATTTATCCGTTTGAACTCTTTTTCGAGATAACGAAGCTTGGCAAGCCCGGCCCGAAGCATAAGCCGCTGTCCGTCGCTCAGCCCGACGACCCGCCGCCCTTCGCGGACGGCGTTGTAGTCGAGATTGACGAGCCGGCCCGTCAAATCCTTGCGTTGGTCTATGACGATAGTCTTGACCCGTCCCTGGCGAATAGCCGTCGCAAGATCGTAATCGACCATTACATGCGGAACGAAATCGCGTCGGGCGTTGCGGCCAGACCCCGAAGCCTTGTAAGGAGTCGCAGTGAAATCGAGCTGAAGGAATCTGTCTTTGCCTGCGGCAAGCACATCGATGCCGCGCTGCCATACGATGGCCTCTTCGTCGTCGCCGTCGCGACCGTAAAGGTGGTGGGCCTCATCGTTTACGAGCATGAGATCCGGCAATTCTTTGAGAAAATCCAGTCTCCCGCCGCGCAGGAACGCGGCATCAAGCGCCTCGAGCGTATTTCCGGCGGTCGTCCCTGGCTTCGCCGGAAGAAGGTCGTCGAGGATGCTGCGCTCGTCGGAGCCGGATTCCCGCGATGGTTGCGCCCCGCTTCCCTCGTCGTCGCCGAGAAACGCATGCCAGTTCATGACGGCGAGCACCCCGTCGCCGGTCGTCTTGCGCCCGAAATCCTCTTTCCGGACGAACGAGTTCTGCAAAAATCCGTAAAGCGCTTCGCGGAACCGGGGCGGAACGAAAAGCGCTTCGCAGCTCTTTATGTCGCTCGTCGCGAAATCGCGCTTTTCTCCGTCGCCGGCGCGCTTTCCGCAGAACGCGTCGAGAAGCCGCTCATAGACGATAAGCCCCGGCGCGACAAAAAGGAAATTCTTCGTAAAGAAAGGCGGCTCTTTGTGTTCTTTGTCGCTGAAAGAAAACTTCGCATTGAGATACTGCCAGATCAAGAGCGCGTGCATCACCCATGTTTTGCCCGTACCCGTGGCCATCTTCACGCAATATTTCGGATAGCCATATTTATCCTTCGCGACCTCTGCCGCAATCGCGCCACCGTCCGCCGCCAACAGTTCCGGCGCGATCTTCGCGTACGCATCCGCGGGATTCGCGGCGCCCGCGACCTCGTGAAGGTAGATTGCGTTCAGTATCGCCTGTCTCTGGCCTTCGTGAAAATTGAGCAGGTTCTTGCTTGCACGCTCAAACGTGAACGGCTCCTCGAACCAGAACTTCAGCAGCTCCCGCGTGACTGGCGTCGCGGCCGCCATGAACGAGCCGTCCTTCCACGCCGCATTCGCCGCCTCCGAAACCGCCTTCGCGAAATCGAGCGGGATCCTCCCCGTGTTCATCGTTTTGGATTTGCGGGTTGCCATCATTCAATCCTTTCATTTTATCTCTGGCGGATACGCCGGGAGACGCAACGTTTTCCTGACGGTGAAATGCGTGAAATCGCGCGGCAGATTTCATTTTCGTCCGTTGACGCCGGCCGTTTTTCCATGATAAAATATGCGCGCTTTATATGAGCAGTTCGGAGGAATGCAATGAACGCGACTATGCTTGACTTCAGGACGCGGATGTCCGAAATACAGGAAGCCGTCTCCCGCCGGGAGCGTGTGACTGTCTCCGCGCACGGACGCCCGTGGGCGGTCATAGTATCCTGGCAAGACGCCAAGACCGGGATGCCCTCCGCGCACGATTGCGCGGCGGCCGGGATGTGGGCCGGCCGCGAAGACATGGGCGATCCCACCGAGTGGGTGCGCTCGCGCCGGGCCAGCCGGAGGTTCGCATGATATTTGATACTGACGTGATGATATGGGCGTTCCGCGGAAATACGAAAGCGCTTGACGCAATCGACGCCGCACCGGAGCGCGCGATTTCCGCCGTCACCTACATGGAACTTCTCCAAGGCGTCAGGAACAAAAAGGAGATACTGTCGATGAAGCGCTTCCTCGCAACGCTCGGATTCGCCACACTGCCCGTGACGGCGAACGTTTCCTCCAGAGCCGTGACAATCATGGAAATGACGGCGCTCAAGAGCGACCTCGGGGTTGCCGACGCGCTCATCTTCGCAACCGCGCTCGACACGGGCGACACGCTCCTGAGCGGCAACGTCAAGCACTTCAAGGAAGTTCCGCTCCTCTCCGCCGCCGTATTCCGGGCGTAATCCGTCCATTCCGCGCTTTATGCTCTTCATCGCCTGCCCCTACACCCGTACCGTCGCCACGCTTTCGAAGCCGAAGACGTCCACGGCTTTCACGCAGACGACGCGCGCGCCCTTGGGTTTCTTCGGCACGACGAGCTCCGCCGTGCGCACGCAATGGTCGGGGTCGCCGTCGTTCGCCGTATTCTCGCGGTAGTCCTGCCAGAGACTGCGAAACGTCTCGCCGTTGAAATCGGGATCGACGCTCCAATATTCAATAAGAGCAAGCGGGTCTTGGGCCGCTACATCGGCCAGCGCCGCCTTGTCCTTCTCGTCGAGCGGAATATTGTCCGGCGAAAGCAATACGTAGTTCCCCAGCTCAACAATCATTCGCTCGTTCTCTCCGGCGTCCTCGACTCTTACTCCCTTCAGGCTCAAATACTGCAGCGACGAAAAGCGCACCTTTCCGCCCGCTGCGAGGTCTGCGAAGCCGCGCTTCTTGAGCGCGTCCATCAGATCCGGCGGAATCACAAGAACTTCGACGTCCTTGTACATCTGCGCCGCCTGCGAAACATCCCAAGCGAAGTTCCATCCTAAAAGCACGACCTTCGCCCAGCCGCCGCCGAGGGCGGTGTTCTTCTCCTCCGCCGCGCGCTTCACGCTCGCCGCGTTCGTGAGCTTGTTCGGCGAATCTACAAGCACGAGCGTGCGCGATTCGCGCAACTGCCCGGCGTTGCGGGTTGGACAATCCTCCGCCGAAAACGGCTCCGCGCCGTAGAGCTTCAGCACAACCTCCGATAAGTCGCCGATGCGCCGGAACAGCCTCGACGCGCCGAAAGCCTCCTTTTGATAGTCGCCCACACTCTGATAGAGAAACGGCTTCACGCCCGCGTCGATGAAACGCTTGCGCTGGATGAGTGCGGAAGGCTTGCCGATGTCAGCCGAAATCCACCGCCGCTTCAACCGCTCCGCCACCGCCGCCGTCGTACCGCTCCCCGCAAACACGTCCAACACCAAGTCGCCTTCGTTTGACGACGCCTTGATAATCCGCTCCAACAATGCCTCGGGCTTCTGGGTAGCGTAGTTGACGCGGTTCTTTGACATAGAGTTTTCATAGGGTATTTCCCAAACATCATTGGGAATCATTCCTGCTTCTGGATAGTACACTCGCCATTTTCCCGCGTCAAATCGTTTACGGCATCGCCTCCCTTCCGCATCCGTATCGCGGAAATGGCTATCAAGATATTCTTGCGTGTATGGAATACGTGCATCTATCTCGTTGAAGAATGTTCCAGCTGTCTTTCCATAACAAAATATCGTGTCGTGCTTAAGCGCGAATCTGTCCTTTGGCCTCCCAAGGGTTGAGTAATACCAGATTATTTCATTACGCAAATTCTCTTTTCCGAAGATCTCGTCCATGAGTACTTTGACATAGTGACCGACGTGCCAGTCAAGGTGGACGTAGATGGAGCCGGTGTCGGCGAGGAGTTCGCGCAGTAGGATGAGGCGCGGCACGATCATGCGCAGGTAGCTCGCCGTGCCGTCCTTCCACGTGTCGGAGTAGGCGAACTGCTCGATGACGGTCGGCTTCTGTGAGATGTCAGTTTCCGGAAGGTGGATTTTCGTGCGGTAGTCGGCCTTCGAGTCAAAAGGCGGATCGATATAAACGAGATCGACCTTCCCGCGCAGGGACGGGAGCGACGTCTTCTCGTCCCCCGCTAAAAGCGCCTGCATCACGAGCAAATTATCGCCATAAATAAGTCGATTTAGCCAAGGGGCGAGTGCTGTAGGTTTACCCTCGAAAAGGCCTTCGCCGAACAAACCGAACCATTGGCTGTGGTAATCAGGCAAAATCTGCGGCACGTTCCCCTTGAAGAGTCCATCTACATCCTTCGCGGGCAAGACGAGTTCGTTCGTCTGCAAGCCTACCCTTACGCTATCCGAAAGCCGCTCCAGAATACGGCCCGCCTCGCGCTTCCCCTCTTCAAGTATCTTCGGAAGTTCTCCAATCAAGCTCTTCTGCGCCATGTTTCTTTCCTCTCCTTTTGATCCGCCCTGCATCGGGAGAGCCGACCGCCGTGTCGGCCATGGCCGGGACAGAGCCCGTCCATCCCATCGCGGCGGAGAGAAAAGTTCCGGGGACGCATCCCCCACTCGTCTCGCACTTCGCTGAAGGTGACCTGGTAGAAACCCGGAAAGAATACGAGACGATGGAAGAATGCATCCCCGGAACGGGGCGCATTCCTGCCAACTCGCCGTTCTTTCCTTGAAAAACTTACCAGGTCTTTTCAGTCGAACGTCGCGTTTGCAGTTATGCAAAATCGGATTTGACGGGCCGTCGCCCGCCTATATCGTCTTTACTTCGGCAAGACCTCCTTTTTGATATAGTTTAGACACGCCTATACTGTACCATAAATCGAATGATTTTTGTCGGCTCTCGTATTCGAGCAACTCGCCGCTGTCAAGCTTTAGCGAAAACGGCTTCGCAGAAAGAATCGAGCGAGCGGGCTTTTTTCGCTTTGCTCCAAACCTCCGCCCATGCGGGAAGCGCGGCCCAGTAGGAGAGCAATTCCTTCATCCGTCCCAAGACCGCTCCGGGAGAAGCCCCCTCCGACAGACTGTCGCGTATGTAACCGTCAAGAAGGCCGGGCGAATCGCTCCTTGCGCCGAGGAACCGGACGAAAGCGCGCCCGCACATCACCAGAGGCCATCCTTCCGCACGGCTGGACGGCAGCCTCGCGGCGATCCCTCCAGGCCCGACCGCGAGATCGACGTCGCCGTTGTAAACAACCGGCATCTTTGCGACGGCGGCCGCCTCGCGGAACGCATCCAGGTCGCATTCGCCGGAATACATCTGTTTCACGGTCCTCGCGTGCACCACAAGACGGCGAAGCGGAAAAGCGTTGAAAACCGGCATCAGCCGGAGCAGTTCGCGCGGGCTCTCGACGCCGAGACGCGTCTTTACGGAAAAAGCACCCGGGCCGAACGCCTCGCACCCGGCCTCGAGCATTTTCGCAAGCGCATCCGGAGAACGCAGCAAACCGCCGCCCCGGCCTTTTTTCACCACCATCGGAAAGGGACAGCCGCAATTCAAATCGGCGTGCGCGTATCCGGCTTCGCGCACCCTCGCCGCGCACCGGCGCAATTCGGACGGATCCTTGCCGATGAATTGCGGAACGGTTTCGAGCGGCTCCTTCGCGCCGCCGCCCGCGAGTTCGGCGTCTTTGAGCGGATCGAGTCCGCGCATCGCGGGTATGAACGGCGTGACCGCCTCGGTAAACCCGCATTCGCGCGCGATGCCGCCGAACGTAAGTCTGAAC
The DNA here is from genome assembly GCA_017385345.1 of Kiritimatiellia bacterium. Lineage (GTDB taxonomy): Bacteria > Verrucomicrobiota > Kiritimatiellia > RFP12 > UBA1067 > UBA1067. The sequence goes on along the minus strand of JAFNRY010000020.1, from coordinate 613 downwards.
CGGCGGACCGTGACGCCTCTCAACGGAGCGAGTATCACGCGGGCGCGAACACCTTCATAGCGTTGGCCGTCGTCAGCGCGGCGAACGCTTCGAACGGCGTGGATCGCAGATTCGCGAGAAATCTCGCCGTGTGGGCGACGAACGCCGGTTCGTTGGGTCTTCCGCGCACGGGAACAGGAGCGAGATACGGAGAATCCGTCTCTACGAGCAACCTGTCGTCAGGCACCGCCATCGCCGTCTCGCGGACATTATCCGCCGATTTGAAAGTCGCGATTCCGGAAATGGAAATGAAAAAGCCGAGATCGAGCAGCGACTTGCAGAACGGAACTGAACCGATAAAAGAATGTATGATTCCCCGCGACGGTATTTCGCGCAACACGGCGAGCGTGTCTTCGTCCGCATCCCTCGTATGAATCACGACGGGGAGTCCGCGGCGCCGGGCGAGATCGAGCTGCCTTTCGAAAAGGGCGATCTGCTCCTTCCTGTCGGCATCGCCGAAATGGTAGTCCAGCCCGATTTCGCCGAGCGCGGAAGCGCCGGCGAGATCGGGATCCGGCACGTTCCGCAGCGCGTATTCGCGATCGAAGCCCGTCGCCTTGAAAACGGCGGGCAG
>JAFNRY010000019.1 GCA_017385345.1 Kiritimatiellia bacterium | reverse complement strand
GATCGCGGCCGAAAACGTTCACGAACATCCGGGAAAACCTTCTCGAACGTTTGGTCAAATGATCCTGAACGTTTGGGTAAACGATCCTGAACGTTTGGTCAAACGTTCAGGATCATTTTCCTGAAAGAATGAGAGTCTTCCGCCGAAACTTCGTGTATCAAAACAAGGAGCTATTCTATAATGTGCAAAAATGCATTATTGCAAAATGTGAAGTTATCCGTCGATTTTCTCTTTCGTCCCAAGCGGATGTCGCCGCCCCTGTAGCATTTCGTTTGACATGACAAGCGGCGTCGTGAAATCCGGGTTTAAACGGTTTGCGCGGTGCCATGTTTGCGCGGACGCAAAGCGCCGGACGATTTGCTATAATTGTAGCGGTCTGGACAGAATCGCGCTGAGCGCGGAAAGGAGCATGGATGGGCGGCGAGACGACGAGGAGAGGGTTTTTCAAGACGGCGGTCGCGTTTGCGGCGGCCGGCGCGCTGGCGAGACGCGGCGTTTTCGCGGGAACGCAGGGCGCGAACCGCAACAATCCGATCTGGCTCATGACGTCCGCGTTCCCCGGCGAAACGTTCGAGGGCGTACTCAAGCGCGCGAAGTCCGTCGGCGCCCAGGGGCTGGAGCTTTGCGTGTTCCGGCGCGATTCCGACCGCAAGGACCACACGGCGACGCATCTCGACTACGAAACATTCGATCTCGAGGCCGCCCGCCGCGTCGTCAGGCGCTGCAACGAGGAGGGGTTGCGCATTTCCGTAGGCGCATACGACAATCTGATCGGCGGCGACGAGGCGCAGCAGATGGCGAACCGCGACCACATCCTCAAACTCGTCCGCATCGCCGCGCTTCTCGGCGGCGACGGCAACGACGTCGTCTGCGGAACTTTCGTCGGCTACGACCACGTCCTCGGACGACAGGACCGCGGCTTCGAGAAGAACCTCGAGAAATTCCGCGACGTTTTCACTCCGATACTGCACTACGCGCGCGATCTCGGCGTCACCATGTGCGTGGAGAACTGCCCGATGGAGGGGTGGCAGCCGGCCACGGCGCCTGACGCCTACAACAACCTCCCGGGGTGCCTCGCCGCGCGCAAGCTCATGTATGCGATCCTCGACGACAAGGCGTCCGCCGCCCTGCAGGAGACATACGATCCTTCCCACGACATCTGGCAGCACATCGATCCGTCCGACGTCATAGAAGCGATGGACTTCAAACGGCTCCGGCGCATCCACATCAAGGGTACGCGCAATTTCCCGCGTTCGGCGGACGCGATACACTGGGGCCGTCTCTATCCCGAGCAGGTGGTGGACAAGGCGCTCGCCGCCAAGGCCGGAGTTCCGGTCGCCAAGAGCGAATGGGAAAGGATGAACTACGAGCCCCGGCTCCCCGGTTTCGGCGGCAGCGATTCCTGCGACTGGACGAAGTTCCTCGAGACGCTCATGTCCAAGGGCTACAAGTATCCGTTCGTGATCGAGAACGAAGCGTGCAATTCGTCGCACACCGGGAACATGGGCGCGATTCTGCAGGGCTTCCGCGCCACGGTGCTCAACACGGCGCCGCAGGTGTGGCCGCTCACCGCCGACGGCTACAAGTTCGACGAGACCCAGATGTACGGCGATCCGATGAAGGCGCCGGAAAAGGACATTCCCGTCGCGACGTGGAAGAGCCTTGCCGGCTGACATGGCGTTTTGCGCGTCCCAAACCAGAAACAAGGAAACAAGGAATCAAGATGGATACGACAAGAAGGGGTTTCATAGGAGCGGCCGCGGCCGGATTCGGCTTTGCGGCGGCGGGCGGATGCCGCCATCTGTGCAGGAGCTGCAGACCGGGGAAGGTCGCGCTCCAGCTTTACTCGATCCGCCAGTATATCGACAAGGCCGGCATGGCCAAGACGCTTGAAGAAGTCGCGAAAATCGGTTACGAGGGCGTGGAATTCGCCGGCTACCGCAACCATTCGCCGGCGGAATTGCGCAAGATGCTCGACGATAGCGGCCTCGCCGCCGTCGGCACGCATGTTGACAACAAGGAATTCGGATTCGACACCAGGAACTGGACTGTCGATCCCGAAGTTCTCAAGAGGACGTGCGAATTCAATCTCAGCTACGGCAACAGCCTGATCATATGTCCCGGCGGCGGGAACATGCCGCCGAGCGCCTCCTGGTCCGCTGGCATGGATGGCGGCAAGAAGCCTCTCTCCGCGGCGGGCGCGGATTTCGTCAAGCGTCTTTGCGATCTGTACAACAAGGGCGCCGGACTTGCAAAGACGATGGGCTGCAAGATAGGGATCCACAATCACACGGTCGAACACGCGATGCTCATGCCCGACGGCGTCTCGTACTGGGACTACTTTTTCACGAACACTTCCAGGGACGTGTGCATGGAGCAGGATGTCGGCTGGACGGTTTGCGCAGGCGTCGATCCCGTCGAGCAGTATGCGAAGTATCCGGGGCGTTCTCCGTCGCTGCACGCCAAGGAGAACGGCATGGGGCCCGGCGTCAAGGAGTTCGACGCGATTCTCGGCCGTCCCGGACGCCCCGGCGGCAAGGGCGTCGATTGGGATTCCTTGTTCAAGGCGACCGACGCGGACGGCGTGGAATGGTACATCGTCGAATGCGAACGCCATAGCGATTCGTTCAAGGCGATCGTGCCTTCGTTCGAGTTCTTGAAATCCAAGGGCAGGGTTTGATTTGCGGGAAACCGCTCAAAAAGCAAAGGAGGAAAACGCATGAAATTCGGAATGATTGCCATGGCCGCCGCGGGCTTGCTCGCCGGCTGCTGCTGCGACTGCGGCGTAAAGGTCGAGCCGTGGGGCACGACGAAGAGGGGTGAAAAGGCGTCTCTCTACACTATCGAAGGCAAGGACGGGCTCACTCTCGTCGTCAGCGACTATGGCGGCAGGGTCGTCAAGTGCTTCGCGCCCGGGCGCGACGGTAAGAAGGCCGACGTCACGCTCGGCTGGAACAGCATCGGGGAATACGAGACGCTCGGCTTTTCGATGGGCACCCTCATTGGTCGCTACGGCAATCGCATCGCGAACGGCAAGTTCACGCTCGAGGGCAGGGAATGGCAGCTGCCTATCAACGAAACGACGCCGGCGCCGCGCCATTGCAATCTGCACAGCGGACCCGACGGATGGGATACGCACGTCTGGGCGGCGTCGCCGTTCTGCAGTGGCGACGAGAGGGGCCTCGTCCTCACATACGTGTCGAAGGACGGAGAGTCCGGCTTCCCGGGCAACCTTTCGGTCAAGGTCGTCTATACCGTGAAGCCCGGCAACGTATGGCGCATCGACTATGAAGCGACCACCGACAAGACGACGGTCGTCAATCCTACGCACCATTCCTACTGGAATCTCGCCGGCGAGGCGAGCGGCAGCGTCCTCAAACAGAATCTCAAGGTGTATGCCGACGAATACACGCCGACCGACGCCGGGCTGATTCCGCTCAAGAACGCGCCCGTCAAGGGAACCGGTTTCGACTTTACGGAACTGCGCGCCATCGATGCCAAGGCCGCGTGGATGGCCGCCGAGAAGTCTCTCGCGGCGATGGACAACTGGTACGACCACAACTTCGTCCTGCGCGGCAAGCCCGGGGAGATGAAGCCGGCCGTCGAGATGCGGGATCCTGCGTCCGGCAGGGCGCTCGAGATATGGACTACCGAGCCGTGCCTGCAGATATATGGCGCGCAGAACATGAGCGCCAAACTTCCGGCCAAGGAGGCCGGAAAGACGCTCTGCCAGTTCGCGGGCCTTGCGCTCGAGACGCAGCACGCGCCCGATTCGCCCAACAGGCCCGACTTCCCGTCCACCGTTCTCAAGCCGGGAGAGACGTTCCGCTCGGCCACCGAGTACCGCTTCGGCGTGAAGTGACCGCGCGGCAGGCAATAAAGGCGCTTGCGGCCGCCGCCGGGCTGTTTGCCTGCGCGGCGGTCTCGCCGTATGCCGAGGGCGCCGCCGTCCGTGCGCCGGCCAAGGTCGCGGTGCTCAGCGCCGAGCAGGGCTACTATGCGTCGCTCGCAAGGCACGCGGCGCGGTGGCTCGCCGGCCAGGGGGTGGAATCGTCCGTCGCCATCGCGCCGGCGGACGCAGCCAAGGCGCTCGGGGGGGCGAAACTCGCCTTGCTCGTCGGCTACGACAGTCCCGACGCGGCGCAGATCGGCGCGTTCAAGAACTATCTCGCGCGCGGCGGGAAGCTTGTCGTGTTCTATTCGTCGTCGCCTTCGCTCGCCGCCCTCATGGGGGTGAAGATACTCGGATTCAAACGCGCTCCGTACCCCGGGTGCTGGAGCCGCATGGTGTTCGACACGAAGCAGCCGGCGGGATGCCCCGCCGAGATCCTCCAGACTTCGACCGTGCTGCAGCGCGCGGAGCCGGTGCGCGGCCGTTCGCGCACCATGGCCTTCTGGGCGGATCGCAACGGCCGCCGCACGGGCGACGCGGCCTGGATAGCCTCTTCCTCCGGCTACTGGATGACGCACGTCCTGCTCGCGGACGGCGACGAATCCCTCAAGGCCAGGCTTCTGGCCGCCATCGCCGGCGGCGTGGACCGCTCGCTGTGGGATTTCGAATCCAGGGCGAGGAAGGAGGCGGCGGAACGCAAAGCGCTCCTCGAATACGCCTCGCGGCAGAATCCGAAACCCGGCGAGATTCACGCGGTGTGGGATCATTCAGGCTGCGGCCTGTATCCGGGTGACTGGCGGAGGACGATCGACATTTTGCGCCGCCACGGCGTCACGGACATTTTCCTCTGCGCCGGCGGGCCCGGCTTCGCGAACTACGCCTCGTCGGTGCTGCCGCGTTCCAAGACTTTTTCCAACGAAGGCGACCAGCTCGCGGCGTGCATCGCTGCGGCGAAGAGCGCTGGAATCCGCGTGCATGCGTGGCTCATGTGCTTCAATGCGACCCGCTCGTCGAAGGAGCGAATCGCCGCTTTCTCGGCGAACAGATGGCTTCTCAAGACAAAGGACGGACGCGAGAGCGAATACCTCGACCCGTCAGTGAAGGCGGTGCGCGAACTCGTTTATTCGGCGATCGACGAGCTTTGCGCCAATTACGAAATCGCCGGGGTGCATCTCGACTTTGTAAGATGGTACGAGAAAAGCGCGAAACCCGCCGGCGCGGTCCAGACGGTCACGCGCTTCGTAGCTGGCGCCAGGACCCGCGTTCCGCGGCCTCTCTGGCTTACGGCGGCCGTTCTCGGCAAATATCCTTCCTGCGTCGATTCCGTAGGGCAGGACTGGACCGGCTGGCTCGGCAACAATCTCGTCGATTACGTCGTTCCGATGGACTACACCGAAGACATTTCCAAGTTCGAGAGTTTTGCGAAGCAGCATGCGTGGCTCAAGACCCACGCGCGCCGGACAATCGCCGGGATCGGAGTGACCGCGAACGAATCCAGGCTTGGCGCGAAGCAGACGATCGCCCAGATTCTCGTGGCGCGGAAATACAACCTCGCCGGCGAAGCGCTTTTCGATCTCGACGCGACGCTTGAAAAGGACATCTTGCCGTATCTTTCGGCGGGGGTGTGGAAATGATTGCTTCGCTGGTATGCGCGGTGTTCGCCGCCGTGCTCGGCAGGGAGGAGATCGTCGCCAGATTCAAGGCGCCGGTCGCAACGCGCAACAATGGGCTTCTGAGCGTGTATGCGGAGTGTCCCGCGGACATGCGCCTCGACTACCAGGTTCCGGTCGCAAGGCTCGCGTCTGGAGTGTGCGACAGCCTCTACCGCCACTTGTGCATCGAGCAGCGGCGCTTCGAGTGGCCCCGCATAGCGATCCACATATGCCCGGGGCGCACGAACGACACGACGGTCGCGACTTCCGTCGGCGCCCGCGCGGATGGAAGCCCGGTGACGGACATACGGCTGCCTTCACCCGGATTTTCTGATGTCGGGAAACTGCGCATAGAGGTGGCGAGGGCTTTCATGCTCGCGTTGCGCGGCGAGAGGATAGACGCGGCCGCGGCCGCCAGGCTGCTGCGCGACGCCGATCCGGAGGAGCGCACGCGATTCCAGTACGGAGAAATCGACAAGTGGCTGCGCGGCCAACCCGTCGAAGGGGACGACGAAGAAATGCTGAAACTGTGCCGCACGGTTCTCGTTCCAGGAGTCGCGGCGCCCGGCGACGTGCTGCGTTTCGCCAGCAGACTGTTTCTGTATCCGCTCGCGTACGACACCCCTTTCTGCGGCAAATACGACTGCTGCAGCGTCGCGCAGGCCGTGAAACTGTGGCGCGAAGATCCGATGATACGCGTGGCGGCGCTCGCAAAAGCGTCTCAGATAGTCGTTTTCGGTGGCGGCCGCGGAAAGCATCTCGCCGACGCGGCCGAGGCCTATTCGCGTCTTTTGTTCGCCATCGCCGCAGGAAAAACGGACCAGGACGCCCTCGAGGACATGCTCGAGGACGCCGACGTGAAACTCAACATCGCTTTCGAACACGCCATGGAGGGAGATTGAATCTATGAAGCAGGGACGGAAAAGCGCAGCAAACCACGAAACGATAACGGACCGCAAGGTCGATCCCGACATACTGACGTACACCGTCGGCGAGGACACGGTTCTCGATTTGAAGCTCGCCGTGTGGGACTGCATGGGAACGGCGGCGCACGCGACAATGCTCACGCGGATGAAGACCAATCCTCCGGTGCTGACGCGCGCGGAGGCCGAAGCGGTGAAGAAGGAGCTTTCCGCAATCGCCGTGCTCGCCCTCGACGGTCGGTTTTCGATCCGCGAAGACGATCAGGACGTCCACATGGCGGTGGAAAGGATGCTGACGGAGAAGCTCGGCGACCTCGGAAAGAAAATCCACACCGGCCGTTCGCGCAACGACCAGGTGGCCGTCGATGTCCGGCTCCATGTAAAGGACGAGCTTCTGCGCATGTCGGAGGAGCGCATGGATCTTTTCGACGCGCTCGTGTCGTTCGGGCGCCGCCACGACCGCGTCCCCATGGCGGGCCGGACGCATCTCCAGCCGGCGATGCCGTCGTCCGTGGGGCTCTGGGCCACTGGGCACGCCGAGTGCCTGCTCCGGCAGAGCGCCAACTTCGAGGCGACGTATGCGATGAACGACGTCTGCCCGCTCGGCAGCGCCGCAGGGTACGGGGTCCCGCTTCCGATAGACAGGGAGCTGACTTCCAGGCTGCTGGGCTTCGCCGAGCCGTTCCACAACGTGTTCGGCGCTTCCATGGCGCGCGGCGAAGTGGAGGCGTCGCTCGTTTCGTCGTGCGCGCAGACCATGTGCGTCCTTTCGCGTCTTGCCGAGGATTTGATTCTTTTCTCGATGCCCGAGTTCGGCTATTTCCGCTTGCCGAGGGAATATTGCACAGGTTCTTCCATCATGCCGCAGAAGTTCAATCCCGACGCGCTCGAGCTCGTCCGCGGAAAGACGGCGCAGGTGGCGGGACTGCTTTCCGCATCGGTAGGGATTCTGCACGCGATGCCAGGCGGCTACAACAGGGACTTGCAGGATTGCAAGCTGCTGTACATGAAGGCGCTGGAGACGACGCGCACGACGCTGCGCATAATGACGAAGGTTGTCAGGGGGCTGGAGATCGACGAGCGCCGCCTGCGCGCCGGCTTTTCGCCGGGAGTGTTCGCGACAGACGCCGCTTTGCGCAAAGTCGCGCAGGGAATGCCGTGGCGCGAGGCCTATCACGATGTGCGCGACCATCTCGAACGCCTCGAATCCGAGGATCCGGACGCCGCCGTCGCCGCGAAGACGCATCTCGGCGCGACGGCGGGTATCGACTACGCGCGCTACGGAAATATTTCGCGTGAGCGCCGCGCCGCCTGCAGGCGGCTGCTGAACTCGTTCCTTGCGTGCCGCAGAAGACTCCTCGGCGTATGAGCCGTTCCGACATGAAGACGGGTAATTTGGTGGAAGTCGAAAATCTTCGCGTGCGCTACGGCGCGTTCGAAGCGGTGAAGGGCGTTTCGTTCTCGCTCGCCAAAAGCGAAATCCTCGGCATTGTCGGAGAATCGGGAAGTGGCAAATCGACGATCGCCAAGACGCTCATGGGCCTTGAAAAACCGGCTTCCGGCCGGATTGACGTGTCCGCCGCCTCCATGCAGATGGTGTTCCAGGACGCGGTCGGCTCGCTCAATCCGCGCATGACGGTCAGGCAGACTCTCGAAGAGGCTTTGCGCCACGCCCGGAGCGCCAAGACCGCCGCGTCGCTGCTTTCGCTCGTCGGCCTTGGAGAAAACGTGCTTTCGCAATACCCGCGCGAAATGAGCGGCGGCCAGTGCCAGCGCGTCTCCATTGCACGCGCTCTCGCGTGTTCTCCCGACGTGCTCGTGGCGGACGAACCCGTCTCGGCGCTCGACGTGTCGGTACAGGCGCGTGTTTTGAATCTTCTGCGCGACCTCAGGCGTGACCTCGGGCTTTCCATCCTTCTCATCGCGCACGATCTGGCGGTCGTGAAGAACGTGTGCGACAGGATTTGCGTGATGGAGAAGGGCGCGTTCGTCGATTGCGGCCCGTCGCTTGAAGTTTTCGCATCGCCGCGCAGCGATTACACCAAGAGGCTCCTCGCCGCAGTGCCGGACGTGGATCGCGCACTGGCGGAACGCGCGGCGTCCGGGGGTTCCGGCGCGTGAAAGTTCATCTTGCAGGCGTCGGCGGCGTCGGCATGGCCGGTCTCGCGTGGCTTCTCAAGCAACGCGGTTTTGAGGTAACTGGTTGCGATTTGCACCATTCGGCGAGGACGCGCTGGCTCGAATCGCAGGGCGTCCGCGTGTTCGAAGGCCACGATCCGCGCCATGCCGGCGATGTCGAGGAAATTATCGCGACGCCGGCCTTGCCGCGCGATCTGCCCGAACTGCAGGGACGGAAAGTCGTCATGCGGGGAGAGGCTCTTGCAAGGCTGGTCTCGTCCGCGCGCGATTCCATCGCCGTCTGCGGCACTCACGGAAAGACCACCACATCCACCTGGATAGCGCGGCTGCTCGCCGCGCTCGGCGAAAACGTGGAGTGGGTCGTGGGCGGCGAAACGGGAAGTTTCCCGTGCGCCGGTTTTTCCGGCAATCCCGCGGCGCAGGATCTCGTTCTGGTGGTCGAGGCGGATGAATCCGACGGAACCCTCGCGCTGTACAGGGCTTCGATGCTCGTTGTCACCAATTGCGAGTTCGACCATCCGGAGCATTTCAGCGATTTTGCCGAATACAAGATGTGCTTCGACACGGCGCGCCGGAACGCCCGCGAGACGCTGGAAGCGGCGGCTCTTTCGCCGGCCGATCTTCCGGGCGGGGCGGATTTCGGATTTCTCGGTTCGCTGGCGCCACACAATGCGAAGAACGCGCTTGCCGCCATGATCGTAGCCTTGCGTAGGGGACACGCGGTCCGGGCGGTGGCCGATGCGATGCGGCCGATCGTCGCCTGCCTGCCGGACAGGCGGTTCCAGACGCTCTGGTCCGGGCCGCACACCGTAGTCACCGACTACGCCCACCACCCGACGGAGATCGCCTGTGCCGTGTCGATGGCCCGCGCCGCGTGCAAAGGAAGGTTGCGCGTCGTCTTCCAGCCGCATCGCCATTCGCGCACCAAGGCTTTTCTCAAAAGTTTCCCCGATGCGTTCGCTGGCTCGGACGAGACGATCGTCTGCCCGGTGTATGCAGCGTTCGCCGAACCTGTGGAAGGCGGCTCTTCCGCCGATCTGTACGCGGAATGTCGCCGCCGCGGTGTCAAGGGACTGAAGCTTGCGCGATCGTGCGTCGAGGCGTGGCGGCACGCGTTCCTCGAAGCGGAGGACGGGGATGTCACGCTTCTGCTCGGCGCGGGCGATATCATCGCGCTCGCGCCCGTTGTCGCCCGCGACATGGCGGCGGGGCGGCCGCCGCGCGCCGCGGCGCCGAGAGAACTCGCTTCGCTTTCTTTTTTCAGGACCGGTGGGCGGTCTTTCGGCGGCGGCGCGAAGATGTTCGCTGGCGCCGGCTCGAACCTTTGGATATCCGATCTCTCGACGGACGCCGAATACGTCAGGGCTCCCGGCAGTCCGCGCGGCCCCGATGTTTTCGGCGGCGGCGTCGCCGGCGCGCTGCTCGGCATCCCCTGGATGGCCGGCGTTCCCGGAACGGTGGGCGGATGGGTGAAGATGAACGCCGGCGCATTCGGACATTCGATTTCCGAACTTGTCGTGCGGGTCAAGACCGGCGGACGCTGGAAGAGTCGCGAAGAGTGCGGTTTCGGCTACAGGTCGAGCGGAATCGACGGGCTCGTGGAGGAAGTGGAGTTTCTGCCGCGTGCCGGAGGCGATGCCGCTGCGGCCGCGGAATATCTTGCGCGACGTCCTCGCTTTCCAGCGCGTTGCTGCGGAAGCGTTTTCAAAAATCCACCTGGAGCGTCCGCCGGAGCGCTGCTCGAAGCCGCCGGAGCGAAAGGACTTTCGGTCGGCGGAGCGTATGTGTGGGAAGGCCATGCCAACGTCATCGCCGCGCGCGAAGGCGCGACCTCCAGCGACATTCTCGCGCTTTCGCAGATTGTGCGCGACCGCGTGGCCTTGCGCCTGGGAATGGAACTCGAACCTGAAATAGCGGGGCTCGCGCCATGACGCCGAAAAAGATTCTTGAAAATACGTTTACGGTCGGTTCGCTGACGGCGCTTTCGCGTGTTCTCGGCCTCGTCCGCGAAATGCTGCAGTCGAGGATCGTGGGCGCCGGAGTCGCGCAGAGCGCGTTTACTCTCGCCTTTGCCATTCCGAATATGGCGCGCAAACTTTTCGGAGAAGGCGCGCTAACCGCGGCCTTCGTTCCGGTTTTCAGGCGGGTCGTCGAAAACGAAGGACGCGAAAAGGCCCATCTGCTC
>JAFNRY010000218.1 GCA_017385345.1 Kiritimatiellia bacterium | reverse complement strand
CGCAGACAGGCCATAGTCCACGCGATCGGCATGCTGACGGCGGAGGCTGCTGGCGGAGCCGCAAGACGCGCCGTTCCGCGTGTGAGAGGCTGCGTTTTCGACTTTGGCGGAGTAATCACCAGTTCTCGCGTCCCGGACGGGATTCGTCCCGCAATCGATGAACTTTCCCTGCCTTGGAGCGTCGTCGAAAACGGCTTTGCAAAATACCGCAGCCTGATGGACGGTGATGAAATGACGATGGAGGAAATGTATATTCGCATTTTCACCGAAGCCGGCGTTTCCATCGGTCCGGAGCGTCTCGCCAGTATTGTCGCGGCCGACAGGTCGAGTTTTTTCAAGCGCAACGAACGGACGCTCGCATGGATGCGCGAACTCAAGGCGCAGGGGTTCAAGATAGGCATTTTGACGAACATGCCAAGTAGTTTTGGCGCCCTGTTCCGCGAGAAATACGCCGATTTCGTCTCCGTCGCCGACGCGCTTGTCGTTTCCGGCGAGGAAAAGATGCACAAGCCGCAGCGCAGGATATACGATCTCCTCGCCGAAAGAATCGCGCTTCCGGCGGAAGAACTTTGCTTTTTCGACGATGTCGAGGAAAATTGCGCCGGAGCGCGCGCGGCCGGCTGGATGGCGATACGGTTCGACTCAAATGCCCAGGCCGAAGAGGACTTCAAGGAGCTTTTGCGGGCATGACCGTTCTTGTTACTGGCGGATGCGGACGGATTGGCTCGGCGATAAGCGCACGGCTCAAGTCCGACGGGTGGACCGTGGCGAGAAGTTCGAGCCGCCCGGACGCCGGGGCGGAATTGGTCGCCGATCTCGGCCAGCCCGGGGCGGCCGACGCTCTTTTTGCTGATGCAACGAATTATTTCGGGGCTCCGCCCGATGCACTGGTCAACAACGCCGCCGTTTTCAATGCTCCGGATCGCCAGATCCAGGCGGTGAATCTCGATGCCCCCGTGCGTCTTTCTTTGCTGCTCGCTGAGGCGTCCGGAGTCGCCGGATCGCGCGCCGTGGTCAACATTCTCGATTGTGTTGTCATGCGCGAAGATTTCATTCCCGCGACTATGTATGAAAAAACAAAGGCCGGGATTTTGCGTTGGACCAAAGAAGTTGCCGGGTCGTTTCTGCCGGCTTTGAGGGTCAACGGAGTCGCCCCGGGGGCGGTGTTCCCGCCGCCGGGCGGCGGCGTCAAGGCCGGTCCGTCTCCATTCGGCCGCCCGTCCGCGGCCGCCGTCGCGGCTGCCGTAGCCTTTCTTCTCAAGGCGCGCTTTACTTCAGGATGCGTAATTCCGGTCGATGGAGGACAATCCGTTTTTTCGGCGCGACGCCTGTCGGATGTGAAATCACAAGGAGAAATAAAACGATGAATGCGACAAAAAATGTAGAAGCGTTCGCTTTGACGGCGGTATTGTTTTTCGCCATTCCGGCCGCTGCGATTGAAACTGCGACGCCGTTTGCAGACAACATGGTTCTGCAGCGCGATACAGCCGTCCCGGTCTGGGGCAGAGCGCAACCAGGCGAGAAAGTGACGGTGGAGTTCGCCGGACAGAAGAAAGAGACGGTTGCTGGAGACGACGGCAGATGGGAGACGGCCCTCGATCCGATGCCGGCGTCCGGCGTCAACAGGATTCTTTCGGTCGCAGGTCGGGACGGCGCGGTTGAATTCAAAAACGTGCTCGTCGGCGAAGTATGGTTTGCGAGCGGCCAGTCCAATATGGAGTGCCCGATTTGGGGGCCCAATCCACATTACCGGGACGGGAGCGGCGCTGCGGTGGTTTCCATGACGCGCCGCCCGCTGGTGCGCTACGCCAAAAACGAAAAAATACAATCCATGGAACCTCGCACAGACTTGAAGGCCAAATGGCGCGAGTTTTCCCCAGAATCGTTCAAGGATACTTTCGACTGCAATCTCTCCGCCGTGGCGTTCTACTACGCATTGATGCTGCACGATACGATCGGTGTGCCGGTAGGCATCGTCGATTCGAGCTGGGGCGGTACCAGAATAGAGTGCTGGACGCCGGCCTCCGGCTTCAGGACTCCTAAAAAGCCCCGATCCGCGCAAGGCCACCCTTGGCAGCCGAGCGTTCTCTGGAACGGCATGGTCGCGGGGTGGGCGCCGTTCGCGATGAGAGGATTCATCTGGTATCAGGGATGCGCCGACGATTGGCAGATGAAGAGCTATTTCAACAGAATGAACGAATTGTACGACGGTTGGTCTCGGGAGTTCCGCAACAACGGCCTGAAGATGTATTTTGCGCAGCTTGCGCCGTTCAAGCAGAGCTGGTACGGCGTCCAGCTCGCGCAGCAGCGTTTCGCGAATGAAAATCCCAACGCCGGCATGGCCGTAACCTGCGATCTCGGCAACTACCACGACATCCACCCCAACGACAAGCTGCCTGTGGCGAGAAGACTGCTTCTCCACGCTCTCAAGCGCGACTACGGTTTTGACAACATAATCGACGATGCTCCTCAGCCTGTCGCGTGGAAGATCGAAAAAGGCAGATTCGTGCTAATTTTTTCGAACGCGGAATCGTGGTATGTGTACAATGGCGACTGGTCGAAGGCGAAAGGGTTCGAAGTGGCCGGCGAGGACGGGGTTTTCCATCCTGCGAGGATCTACAACAAGATCGATGGAAACGGCATTGTGGCCGGCAGGGAGATTGTAATCGGTTCAAGCAAAGTCCCTTCGCCGGTCCGGTTGCGATATCTGTACGCCAAACCGTGGGTTGGCTCTCTCTATTCCGCCCAGTCGGGACTTCCCGTCGGGCCGTTCGAAATAGACGCCAGCGCTCCTTCGGCCGAGCGTCGCGGCGACAGGGCCGCCATCGGGGATGCGCTGAAGATAAAAGAACTGGAAGGCTACCGCGCTGTGCTGTCGGCCGATCTTCCCGAACTCTCCTTCCGCGATGCCGGATACAAGCTGGACAAGTCCGCCGGCGCCGGGGATTTTTCGCGGGTCGCTTACGTGCTCGAACTTGAACGCGCCGACGGCTCCGTCGATTGGGTAGCGGCGTCCATGGACGCTTTTTCCCGCGAGGCGTCCGAACTTGGCGTTCCCGCGCTTAGCGGCGCTTCGTTCCAGCAGACGGTTTCCAACCTTGTCGTTCGCTCCAACGTTGCAAGCGTGCAGGAAGATGCGACGGAGGGCGTGATAGAGTTCTTCAACTCGAACTACAGCCCGGGGAAAGGCCTTGATTTGTCCGTCGGCGACGCCAATGTTTTCGATTCGAACGATCTTCCCGACGGCGATGGCAAAAAGCGCGGCTACGGTTCCATGCAGTTGCACGCGCTGCCTTCCGGCGCAACGATTTTCGCCTACAACAATTTCAACACTGGGACGGCCGACATAGGGATCGGGAGCCGCACCGGAGGAGCGAACCCCGACTGGACATTCTCGGAAAACGCTCGCTGGTACAACTTCCGCCGTCTGACCGTGCTGGTGAAATAACTGATCGACGATACT
>JAFNRY010000217.1 GCA_017385345.1 Kiritimatiellia bacterium | reverse complement strand
TCTATGCGGCGCGCTAAATATTCATAGGTTCCAAGCGCGCGCTCTTCCGCGACAGCCGCCGCATCCTCCCACTTCCAGTCCTTTTCGCCGAACAGCGCGGCCGCTTTTTCGGCGAAATCCGGGAGAACCGGCTTGAGATATATCGCGATCGAGCGGAAAGCGTTGAGCGCGGCGGTAAGCGCCGTGCGGGCGGCCTCCGGATCCGTCTTCACCGTCTTCCACGGTTCGCTCCTGTCGAAATACGCGTTGGCGAGATCGGCCAAACGGCATATTTCCGCGATTGCGAGATTGAAGCGGCGCTGTTCGTAGAACTCGGCGATCGCGGGCGCGGCTGCGCGACAGGCGGCAAGCAGTTCGGCGCCGGTCGCATCAAGGCGCCCGAGACGCCCGCCGAGCCGCTTTTCGAGCATCTGCGCGCCGCGCGACGCTATGTTCGCTATCTTGCCGACCAGATCGCTGTTCACGCGCTGCACGAAATCGCCAAGATTCAAATCCATGTCATCGACAGTGCCCCCGGTTTTCGCGGCATAGTAGTAGCGCAACGCCTCGGGCGGCAGATGATCCAGATACGTGCGCGCGTTCACAAACGTACCCTTCGACTTCGACATCTTCTCCCCGTTCACCGTCAGAAAGCCGTGGACGAACACCTTGTCAGGCGTCTTGAATCCGGCCGCGTGAAGCATCGCAGGCCAGAAAAGAAGATGGAACCGCGCTATATCCTTGCCTATGAAATGGTAGAGTTCCGCTTCCGGATCGTTCCACATTCCGAGACGGCCGAGATTCTGGAGCGAGGCTATGTAGCCTATCGGCGCATCGACCCATACGTAGAAGAATTTGCCGGGATGCCCGGGAATCTCGAAGCCGAAGTAGGGCGCGTCCCGCGATATGCACCACCCGCGGAGAGGCTCCGCGAACCACTCCAGCTGCTTTTTCGCAACGTCGGACGACGTGTGGGCCGGTATCCACTCCGCCAGAAAATCATGCTGCGGCTCGAGCTCGAAATAGAGGTGTTCGGAATCGCGGGTCGAAGGGACCGCGCCGCAAGTAGTGCACACGGGATTGCCGAGCTCTGTCGCGGCGTATGTCGAGCCGCATTTGTCGCAGCTATCGCCGTACTGGCCCTCAGCGCCGCATTTG
The DNA here is from genome assembly GCA_017385345.1 of Kiritimatiellia bacterium. Taxonomy (GTDB): domain Bacteria; phylum Verrucomicrobiota; class Kiritimatiellia; order RFP12; family UBA1067; genus UBA1067. The sequence goes on along the minus strand of JAFNRY010000217.1, from coordinate 496 downwards.
GGGCAGACGCCCTTCACGAACCTGTCCGGCAGAAACATTCCGCAGTGCTCGCAATACAACTGGGCGGACTTGCGCACCGAAATCGCGCCGGACTTCTCCATCGCGGCGAAAATCGTTTCCGACAGCGCCTTGTTTTCCGGGGAATTGGTGGTGTAGTAGTTGTCGAAACGGATCTGGAAAGCGGTGAAATCCTCGAGATGCGCCTTGCGCGAACGGGCGATCAACCGCTCCGGGGAAATATTCTCCCTGCGCGCGCGAATCATCACGGGAGTGCCGTGCGTGTCGTCCGCACATACGAAAACGCAATCATGGCCGCGCAGACGCTGAAACCTGCACCAGATGTCGGCCTGGACGTATTCGACAAGATGTCCTATGTGGATGTCGCCATTGGCGTACGGCAGAGCCGCCGTCACCACGATCTTTCTCTTCTCGGGCTGCATATCGCCGTCATTATACCATTAACCAAGCATTGCAGTTGAAAGGCGGCGGAGTTCCC
>JAFNRY010000216.1 GCA_017385345.1 Kiritimatiellia bacterium | reverse complement strand
TGCGGCAATGACGCCTCCGCCGGACGATGACACGAGCCTTGCCGCCGGCGAAGAGCCGGCGACGGTCGCACGCGACGAAAAAGCAACGGAGGAATCGCCCCGACCGGGCGAAACGCAGCGCGACAACGCGTCGGCGGCGCAGGAAAAACGCAAACCTCTGCCCGTTCCGCCGCTATATATAGATTGAGAAAGCGCCGCAAAAACACGACAAGAAAAAGGAGTTTCCGCTATGAACGACACCGAAGAAGGCTTCACCGGATTCAAATGCCCGGCCTGCCACACCGAAATCGAGGCGAGCCTCGATCTTGCCGGCCAGGATTCCGAATGCCCGGCGTGCGGCGCAAGAATCAAAATCCCGGCCGACGACGCCATCCGCCACGGACAGGATGAACTCTCCGCCGAAAGCGCGGCCGCCGCGAAAAGCACGACGATAAGAATCGAGCTTCCGGACCTGTAAAACCTTGCTCCCCGTGCGTTCCAGACGGAAAAACGGGAGAGGCGGGCGCCGGGGCTTTCGCGGATGCATGCGCGCCGGTCCCGCGCTGGCTCTCGTCGTTTTCGCCGCGTATTCGGACTGGTTCGTCCACCAACCGCGGGAGTGGATCGACGCCAAAGCGTCGGAATGGCCGTCTTTCATCGTATCGGCGATTCTCGCGACCGGCGATCCGGCAGGCGACATTACCGACGCACTCGGCATCACGGGCCGCGACGCCGTCTGCAAATACGACGGGCGCGTCCCGTCCGGAGAAACGCTCTTCGCCGGCGCTCCCGTACGCAGAAAGGCGCCGGCGCCGGACGATATAAAAATATTCGAACAAGGGGATTTCACGGTCGGATGGTCGCCGTCGTTGAGGCATCCGGCATGGTGCGCATACCACGTCGTTCCGGAGATCAAGTTCGAAGTCGATCCGAAACGGCCGAACTTCAAAAAAGACGGCAAGGCGAAATCGTCGCCCGCCCCGTCCGCCTACAAGGCCACCGGCTACGACAGAGGACACATGGCGCCGAACTACGCTATCGCCTCCCGATACGGGAAAGAAATGCAGAAAAAGACGTTCTTGATGTCCAACATCGCGCCGCAGCGCCCCGGACTGAACAGAGGCGTGTGGCGCGACGTGGAGCACAGGATATCCAAGGCATGGCCCCGGAAATGGGGTGAAATATGGGTGATCGCCGGGCCTCTCGACACGCAGGAAGGCAACAAGCTGCCGGAATCCGGCATAAATCTGCCAGAAGCCTTCTGGCAGGTCGTCGCAGCGGTCAAGGACGGAGAACTGCGCGCTTTCGCCGTCGTGTTCGAACAGGACGTTCCGCGACGCGAATGGCCGACCAGGCACTTGACAAGCATCAGAGACCTTGAAGAAGCGACAGGACTCGATTTCTTTCCGGAACTGGAGCGGGGCTTACAGGACGAGATCGAAACGCAAACCCCGACCAGGCTGTGGCCGACATCGTTCATCGACGCCTTCGCCAACATCTGGTTCCGGGGGATATGAAGAGCGCGCGCGGCGCGGCACGCCGCCGAGAAACGACACGGGTCAAGATTCGACGGCGGCGACGATCATGGTGTAGTTGTCCATGGCCCCGGCCATAAGCGTTTTCCTTTCAAGGATTTTAACCACGCCTCCGGGGGTCTTGCCGGCGGCGAAAGCAAAGCGGATTGAATCGTCCGGAACCATGTCGCAAACGCCGTCGGAGCAAAGGAGGAACATATCGCCCGGACAGACGGCTATTTTGCGCCATCCCGGACGGACGGACCGTTCTATGCCGACGGCCCGCGTTAAGACGTGGGAAAGGTTCGTACGGCGGAGAAGCGGGGAGAACGCCGCGCCGGAATCCTCCACAAGCGAATGGTCGCGGGTCAGGCGCACAAGGGAACCCTTGCGGAAAAGATACACCCGGCTGTCGCCGACATGGGCCACGACCGCCGTCGCCGGCCCGGAGCCGACAGGCCCGCCGACGGCGAGAAGCGCAACCGTAGTCCCCATGCGGTCGTATCCGGCCTTCGCCGCAAAACGCAATATACCCTCGTTGGCGCCGTCTATCGCGCGTCCTATCGACCGTATGCGTTCCCGGAACGATCCCGGGCGCGCGACCGCTTCGCCTATCATCGCGCACGCCGTCGCGCTCGCCCGGGATCCGCCCTGTCCGCCGCCCATGCCGTCAGCTACGCAGAAAACACGACGTTTTGCGTCGGCGAAAAAACAATCCTGGTTCTCGTCGCGCTCCGGGCCGCATTCGCTCGCCGAAGCAAACGCCGTCTTCGGCGCCGGCTTCCTCGCTCCGCCTCCGTGAAACAACCTGGCTATGGCTTGGATCGTCCCCATTTCCCGGCGCCTCTTTCAATCCGGCGGCACGCGCTCCGCGAGAACGGCAAGGGAGCGTCGCCGCGCCGCGTTCAGTTCACGCCTTGTCGACCCTTATCACCGTCTTGTGCCCGTTCAACGAAGTCTCGGCGCCGCCTTCGGCGGAATCGAACGAAATGGACAGAGACAGCGTTTCGTTCTTCACGTAATCCACATGGGATTCTATCGCTGCACGCATCTCGTCGTCTGCGGATACTGCGAGGTTTATGCGCTGCACGACCTCGAAATCCGCCTCCTTGCGCATGGACTGGACGTGGCTTACAAACTCGCGCACAAGACCCTCGGCGACAAGCTCCGGGGTAAGCTTCGTCTCTATCGCCACGACGGCGGCACCCTCCGACGCAACGGCGAGTCCGGCCCTCGGCTTGCGCGTGACAAGCACGTCCTCCGCTGCGATTTCGATCCCTTCGACCGTGACGGTTCGACCCGGAGCCGGGGCTTCGGCGGCCGTCATGGCCGCCACGGCGGCGGCGACGGCCTTCATCTTCGGGCCGCACTTGGGGCCGAGAGTCTTGAAGTTCGCCTTGCAGGTTATGTCGCAAAGTTCCGTTTCGTCGGCGACGAAGACGACCTCCTTGACGTTCAGCTCGTCCATTATCAAATCTTCGAGACCGGCGACGTCGGCGCCAGCAACCCTTACCGCGCTCAGAGGCTGGCGCACTTTGAGATCGCTGTCCGCCCTCAGACGGCGCCCGAGCTCGACGACCGTCTGCACCGCAGCCATGCGCCGTTCGAGCGCCGTGTCGCGCGCCGAAGCGTCCGCTTCCGGGAAAGAGCACAGATGCACGCTGTCTGGGTCGCCGTCGCCTTTGAGGTTGCGGTATATCTCCTCGGCGATGAACGGCGTGAACGGAGCGGCAACCTTCGAAAGCTGCACCAGAACGTAGCGCAGCGTGCGATACGCGTCGATCTTGTCGGAATCGTTCGTCGATTTCCAGAAGCGCCGGCGGGACCTCCTTATGTACCAGTTCGTCAGATCCTCGACGAACCGCACGAACGGCCTGACGGACCTCTGCAGATCGTAGGCGTCCATGGCCACAGTCACGTCGGCGACGAGCGTCTCGAGCGAAGAGACGATCCAGCGGTCGAGCACGTTTCCGCCACCAGCGCCGCGCGCCACCTCCGACTCCGCGAATCCGTCCACGTTGGCGTACGTGGTGAAGAACGAGTAGGCGTTCCACCACGGGATGAGAAGATCACGCATGATCTGCTTCACGCCGTTCTCGGAGAACTTCAGATTCTCCGCGCGCACCACCGGCGAATAGATCATGTAAAGCCTGATCGCATCGGCGCCATATGTGTCGAGCATCTTGACTGGATCCGGATAGTTCTTGAGCCGCTTCGACATCTTTTTGCCGTCCTCGGCCAGCACGAGACCATTGACGACTACGTTGCGGTAGGGGGACTTGCCGAAGAGGCATGTGCCGAGCACCATTAGCGTATAGAACCACCCGCGCGTCTGGTCGAGGCCTTCGGCGATGAAATCGGCCGGGAAAAACGACTCTTCGCCGCCCTCGCCCATGTAGTGCCTCTGCGCGTACGGCATCGACCCGGACTCGAACCAGCAGTCGAGAACCTCCGGCGTGCGCCTGTACGTCTTGCCGTCCTTTACGATCGCGATCTTGTCGATGTTGTGCTTGTGCAGATCGGTCACCTTCACGCCCGAAAGCTCCTCGAGCTCCTTCACCGAACCGACGCATATCATGTCGTCCTTGTCGGCTTCGTTGATCCACACCGGGATGCAGCTGCCCCAGAAGCGGTTTCGCGAGATGTTCCAGTCCCGCGCCTCGGCGAGCCAGTTGCCGAAGCGTTTTTCGCCTACGTACGACGGCGTCCAGTGCACCGTGGCGTTGTTTGCGGCGAGTTTGTCGCGGATGTCCTCTATCCTGACGTACCATGCGTCGATGGCGCGGTAGATCAGCGGCGTGTCGGTTCTGTCGCAGAAAGGATAGGAGTGGACGATCGTCGCCTGGTGGACGAGCTTGCCCTCGGCCTTCAGGCGCTTGATTATGTCTTTGTCGCAATCCTTGCAGAATCTGCCCGCGTACTCGGGCACCGCATCGGTGAACGCGCACGAATCGTCGAGCGGATCCGCGAACGCCTCCATTCCGTTCTCCTTGCATACGCGGAAGTCGTCCTCGCCGTACGCCGGGGCGATGTGCACGAGCCCGGTGCCGTCGCCGGTCGTCACATAGTCGTCGTTGAACACCGTGAACGCTCCGGCGGCGGCCTTGTCGGCGAAATACGGGAACAGAGGTTCGTACCTCCATCCCTTGAGCGCCTCGCCTTTGAAGCGTGCGACCGTTTCATACTGTCCGGCGTTCTTGAAGATGGTTGCGAGCCGCGCCTCGGCCATTACATACACCGGCCGCGCCGCGTCGGACAGGTCGCGCACGGCAACATAGTCGATGGACGCGCCGGCGCAAACGGCCAGATTCTCCGGCAGCGTCCACGGGGTCGTGGTCCATACGAGGAGATACACGTCCCCGCCGGGAGCGAAGCCGCGCGTTTCGAGCGCCTTGATGCGGACCGTCACCGCTGGATCCTGGACGTCTTTATAGTTGTTTCCCGCCTCGAAGTTGGAAAGCGGCGTGGAAAGTTTCCACGAGTACGGCATTATGCGGTGCGACTTGTATATGCGGCCCTGGTTCCAGAGCTGCTTGAACACCCACCAGACCGACTCCATGAAGCCGGGGTCCATCGTCTTGTAGTCGTTGTCGAAATCGACCCAGCGCCCCATGCGCGAAACAGTCTTGCGCCATTCGCCCACGTATTTGAGCACCATGGAGCGGCACTGCTCGTTGAACTTGTCTATTCCGATGGCTTTTATCTCGTGCGCGCCGGACACGCCGAGCGCCTCTTGCGCAAGCGCCTCTATCGGCAGGCCGTGCGTATCCCACCCGAACCTGCGCTCGACTCTGTCTCCGCGCATCGTGCGGTATCTGGGAACGATGTCCTTGATGGTGCCGGTGAGCAAGTGACCGTAGTGCGGGAGGCCCGTTGCAAACGGAGGGCCATC
>JAFNRY010000215.1 GCA_017385345.1 Kiritimatiellia bacterium | reverse complement strand
GCAGTGATTTCACGGCAAATGCCTCGCGTAAGGCAAAAAGAAAGAGACAGATGATGAAGAAACTGGTAATAGGAGGAATGGCAATGGCCTGTGCAATTATGGCAGGTGCGGCGGAACTCACCGCCAAGGAGACGGCAATCGTTGACATCGGCGCGTGGACGGCGCGTGGCGAACAGGACAAGCTCGGCGCGGCGTTCAAGGCGGGATTCGATGCCGGGCTGACGTTTAACGAGGCGAAGGAACTCGTCGGACAGCTCTACGCCTACTGCGGGTTCCCGCGCGCGCTCAACGCGGCGGGGACGCTGATGAAGGTCGCGGGCGAGGCGAAGCCGGCGGAAGGTCCCGCGGCGAATATGCCGCGCGGCTCGCTCGGCGGCAAGGCGCTGGAGATCGGCACGGCGAACCAGACTAAGCTCTGCGGCGGACCGGTGAAGGGGGCGCTCTTCGACTTTCATCCGCAGCTTGACGAGTACTTGAAGACGCATCTCTTCGGCGACATATTCGCGCGCGGCAACGTCGACTGGCGCACGCGCGAGATCGTCACCATCGCCGCGCTCGCGGCGCGTTCCGAGACGGAGCCGCAGATGAAGGCGCATATCGCCATCGGAAAGGTGAACGGCGTGACGGACGCGCAGGCGCAGGCGATTGTACGGCGCGTTCAGTTGCCGCGCAATTCCGCTGATCTCCCGTCCGACTGGTCGCCGATTCCCGTGGGCGAGCCGAACACGGCGTATGCCAGGTACTTCATCGGCAACAGCTACCTCCACAATCTGACGCTCGACCAGGTTCCGGCGTTCGGCGTCACGTTCGAGCCAGGGTGCCGCAACAACTGGCACATACACCATGCGAAGGCGGGCGGAGGGCAGATGCTAATCGTCACGGCGGGGGAAGGCTTCTACCAAGAATGGGGCAAGCCGGCCCGCCGCATCAAGAAGGGCGATACGGTGAATATTCCGGCGAACGTCAAGCACTGGCACGGCGCCGCACCGGACAGCTGGTTCCAGCACATAGCGCTTGAAGTTCCGGGCACGGAGCAGTCGAACGAATGGTGCGAGCCGGTGGACGACGCGGCGTACGCGGTGGCGACCAGGTGAATCCCGCCAAGTCGATGGGCGCGTAGCCGGCGCGGCCGGCGGCGGCGCCGGCAGCCGGATTGCGCCAGAGCGGATTCCGGGGAAAAGTCGATGAACCTTTTCCCCGGAATCCGCATTTTCTTTTTATAGAGGATGCGCAACGTCTCTGCAAGAAATGGAAGTCTGGCAGGAAATAGCTAAAAACGCCGAACGCGGCGCGGAGAGGCTTGTCGCCGAGTACGGCGACAGGCTGTACGCCGCCGCGACGCTTTTGTGCCGCAACAACGAGGATGCGGAAGATCTCGTGTTCCGGACTCTCGCCCGGGCCGTCGGGAAAATACGGCAGTTCCAGCCTTCCGGCGACTTCTTCAGCTGGCTCTACAAGATACTGCTCAATTTCTGCCGCATGGAGTGGCGCAAGAACAAGCCGGATCTGGTTCTTGTGGGTTCTACTAGCGATTTGCCGCAGATAGCGGCTACGGGAAGGACGGACTCTGTCGCGGACGCAGCGGCGGAACTGCGCGAATCCGTCCGCCGGCTTCCGCCCCGGATGCGGGAGACGGTCGTCATGAAATATTTCTCGGGGATGTCCATAGAGGAGATCGCCGGCGCGCTCGGCGTTCCGCCGGGCACGGTAAAGTCGAGGCTTTTCGCAGCCAAGCGGGAACTTGCGGAGAAACTCGGGAAAAACGACCGGAAAGGAGATAACCATGGGCGATTATGAATTGGACGAGGCTCTTGCTGAACGTTTCAAGGCGTATGGAGAAGGGGTTCGCCTTTCCGGCGAATCCAAGAGGCGTTTCGTCGTTTCCGTGAGGCGGAAACGCGCGTTGCGGCGCGTTTGCACCATCGGACTGGTCTGCGCAACCGTTGCCGCATGCGTGGCGGTCGCCGGCCTGACCAAGCCCGCCGTTCCGGACGGCGATACGCAGCCTTCGCTGACGGCAAGAGCCGGCAATACCAACAGGACTGCCAAGGTGTCGTGCTGGATGCTGCTCGGCTATTTGCGTGAATGCCTGGGCCGTTCGAGGCCGTTCCGCCGCAAAGAAGAAGAGGAGTAGTCGCCGACAGGGGCAATTTACCAGAAAGGATGCAAAAAAGCAATGGCAAGTAAAGTAATAGCGATCGTCTGTCTGTGCATTGTAGCAGTGCTCGGGATGTACATATTCGGCAAATGCGCGGACAAAGGCGGTTCCGGCGCGAAGGACGGGCGGTAGCGCCAATGTGCGGGATAGCGACGTTTGTCTCACTTTTCCCGCGGATGTGCAAATAAGATATCGACGGATAACTTATCATTTTGGAAAAATGCATTTTTGCAAATTATGGAAAGGACCCTCATTTTGACGCACGAGGTTTTGGCGGAAGGCTCTTGTTCTTCCGGAAAAACCTTCTCGAACGTTTGACCAAACGTTCAGGATCATTTACCCAAACGTTCGAGATCATTTGACCAAGCGTTCGAGAAGGTTTTTGGCGGCGATCGGCAGCCGAAATGCATCGCCGTTTGACCTTTCGTAAAATCGTAAAAAATGGTCTTGATATCGTTGTAAATCGATAATTTTGCAAGTATTGCTTTTGTGTCGCCCGCCGGCCGGTTGCAGCGACGGTGGGCGATGAAGGCGAGGAGCCGTCGCCGCGCTGTTCGCCTTGGCCGATGTATTCAGGCGCGAAACGCCGGCAAAATCCGCGCAATCGATAATTGCACATTTTGATTTTTTCTGGAAATGCAAAAATCATCAATTATCTGCGATTTTGCTGGCCGTAAGTGGAACGGGCTTTCAGCCCAGGGATGATGGCAAAAGATGCGAAATACGGTTTACGAAGTCTGGTGGATAACAGGTGGTAGGCTTACGGCTGTATGAAAGGCTGACGCATTGGCTTTGAATATGGCTAAATATTAACACTATGACTTCACGGAGAATCCTGTCGGACAAAGAACTTAAAGAACTTCGCTCATGCGAATATTACGGGCTTAAGAAAGAAGAGGGGCAATTGTCAGTCTATTGGACTGATGGCGATTATTTGACCTTATATCAAACGCATAAAACGAATAGGCACGATGCGGAGCATATCTTGAAATGTCTCGTTTCAAATTACTGGAGCGAGAAGGAGAATCAAACGAAACTAAAGGCGGCAGTAGGGCTTATCCGTTCTGCGTCAAAGATAG
>JAFNRY010000214.1 GCA_017385345.1 Kiritimatiellia bacterium | reverse complement strand
CTTTCAACGCGGACGACTTCGCGCGGCGCAAGATACACGAGCAGATCGAAATGTCGCTCGCCAGGTTCGAAGCCGCCCAGGACGACCCTCTCGCCGCCGTGACCGGCGGCGACGAAAAGGCGCGCGAAGGGAAGCGCGCCGCCGCGCGCATGCTTGCGGCGCAGGCCCGCGACATTGAAGCGCAGGTTTTCGAGGCGATAGGCAAAATAGACTTCAAAACGCTTGGCGCGATAGGTTTTCTGATGCTGCTGTGGTCGGTGGTCGGCTCGATAGGAACCGTGGAAACCAGTTTCAACGCAATATGGGGCGAAACGAAGGGGCGGCCGTTCTGGAAAAGCAAGCTCGTGGACGCCGGCATGGCGCTCGCGCTGCCGCTTCTCTGCATTCCGGCCGCCGCTGCGCCGGCGCTGAAACTCGCCAAGGACGCGGTATGCGCCGCGACCGGGGCGATTCCGTTCGCCGGCGGAGCGGGCGAACTCGCCGCGACACTCGTAGATTCATGGCCCCTGCGCTTCGCCGTATCTGTACTCTTCGCGGCGCTGTCGTTCGCTTTCGTCTATCGCGTCCTTCCGGCGCGGCGCCCCGGAACGAAAACGGCGTTCAAGGCCGGCCTCGCCGCCGCCCTGCTCTCCGAAGGATGGATGAAAATCTGCGCCGTCGCGCAGGTGGGCATATCGAAATCCTCCGCCCTCTACGGCTCTCTCGCCTTCCTCCCGATCGTCCTCGCCTGGACTTACATGGCGTGGCAGATAATCCTGCTGGGATGCTGCATCCACAGGGCGCTCGACGAGGCGGATCCGGCAAGACAGACATGAACCAGACCATAATCGAAAAAGCAGGCGCCGACGCGGGAGTCTCTCCGCGCCAGGCCGCCGCCGTCCAGAAACTCCTCGCCGACGGGGCGACGGTCCCCTTCATCGCAAGATACCGCAAAGAGGCCCACGGCAACCTCGACGAAGTAGCCATCGGCAAAATCCAGGAACGCCTCGCCTACTACTCCGAAATCGAGGATCGCAGACAGACGATTCTCAAGTCGATCGAGGAACAGGGCAAGTTGACACCGGAATTGGAAGGCAGAATACGCGAATGCTGGCAGAAATCGGCGCTCGAAGACCTCTACCAGCCCTACAAGCCGAAACGCCGCACGCGTGCGCAGATAGCAAAAGAAAAAGGCTTCGAGCCGCTCGCCGACGGCATATGGTCCGGCGACGCGCCGGCCGCGGCCGCCGCCGCGGAGGAAGATCTGCAATACGCGCGGGACATTATTGCCGAACGCATAGCGGACAACGCCGCCGTGAGAGGCTGCGTCCGCCGGCTCTTTGCGACGAAATCCACCGTGAAGAGCGAAGTCGCCCAGCCCAAACCGTCCGAACCGACCAAGTTCGAACAGTACTACGACTATTCGGAACCCATAGCGACAATACCGTCGCACCGGTATCTGGCCGTTCGCCGCGGGCAGAAGGAGGGCGTGCTCTGGGTGAAACTCGACCTCGACCGCTCCATGGCGATGGAAGAAATCATGGAAATCGTCCGCGCGGAAGCGCCAGACTGCAAAAACGCCGTCTGCGCCGCCCAGGTGGAAAAAGCGGCCGAAGACGCCTACAGACGCCTGCTCGCGCCGTCATGCGAAATGGATGTCGCCATCGACAAGAAAATGGAGGCAGACCGCGCGGCCGTTGAAATCTTCGCGGACAATCTCCGCCACCTTCTGCTCGCCGCGCCTCTTGGCGAAAAGGCGGTTCTCGCGATCGATCCCGGAATACGCACCGGCTGCAAAGTCGCGATGATGGACGCCACCGGGAAATACATCGGCAAAACCGTCGTATTCCCGCAGCAGAAGCCGGAAGAATCGGCGCGCGCCATCGCCGCCATCGTGAACAAATACCGCCCAGAAGCAATCGCGGTCGGCAACGGCACGGCCGGCCGCGAAACCGAGGCGTTCGTGCGCCAGACGCTCAAACGGCTGAAAGACCGGCACCCGGAGATTCCGACGCCTGCCGTTGTCAGCGTAAGCGAAGCCGGCGCTTCGGTGTATTCAGCGAGCGAAATCGCGCGCAAGGAGTTCCCCGATCTCGACCTGACCGTGCGCGGCGCCATATCCATAGGCCGCCGTCTCCAGGACCCGCTCGCGGAACTTGTGAAGATAGACCCGAAGGCGATCGGCGTCGGACAATACCAGCACGACGTCCACCAGCCGCTGCTCGGCGCGAAGCTCGACGAAGTGGTGGTAAGCTGTGTGAACGGAGTCGGCGTCGAACTAAACACCGCGTCGGCGCCACTGCTCGAGCGCGTCTCCGGTGTCGGCGCGTCTCTCGCCAGGGCGATAGTCGCGTGGCGCGACGAGAACGGACGCTTCACGAGCCGTGAGGATTTGAAAAAAGTGAAGGGACTTGGCGCCAAGGCGTTCGAACAGTGCGCCGGATTTCTGCGGATCCGCGGCGCCGCCAACCCGCTCGACGCCTCCGCCGTCCATCCCGAGCGCTACGCTCTCGTCGAAAAAATGGCTTGCGATCTCGGGGTGTCGCTTCGCGACCTCGTAGGAAACGCATCCGCGGCTCGGAAAATCGACGTGCGGAAATACATCGGCAACGATGTGGGGGAGCCTACGCTTCGCGACATCGTGGAAGAACTGGCGAAGCCCGGACGCGACCCCCGGGCGGTGTTCGAACCTCCGAAGTTCCGCGACGACGTGACAAAAATAGAAGACGTGCGCGAGGGCATGAAACTCGAAGGCATCGTCACGAACGTCACGGCGTTCGGCGCGTTCGTCGATATCGGCGTCCACCAAGACGGGCTCGTGCATCTTTCCGAATTGAGCGATGCCTACGTAAGCGACCCGGGCGCGGTCGTCAAAACCGGCGACAGGCTCAAGGTGACGGTTATCGGAATTGACAGGGCGCGTGGCAGGATTTCGCTCTCGGCGAAAACCCGCCCGTCCGCGGCCGCCGGGGGGGCGCACTTCGCAGCGGCCGCGGGAGGGCAGGGCGGCGCGAAACGCGGCCCGAGGACTTCCTTCGCGCCGCCGTCGTCGTCCGGATTCTCCTGCAATCCATTCGCGAACCTCTGAAACGGTTCAGCCGACGATGATTTCGCCGGCCGGCCGCCGGATGCGCCCGCCTTCCTCGCGGCCGCCTATCATCAACACGACGGTAAGCGCGCCGAGCCGCCCTGCAAACATCGCGCACATAAGAACGCACTTGCCGGCGCTCGACAGATTCGCCGTAGTGTCGCCGATTGAAAGCCCGGTAGTGGTTATCGCGGAAACCGCTTCGAAGAAAAGCGATTCCACGGAAGTCGCCGCACTCTTTATCGCGTCAGCCTCCGTGATGAGAAGCGCGCCCGCAACCGTTGCCGTGAGAGCGGCGATCGCCATGAATATGACTATCGATTCGCGTACGACCGCCGCCGGCACCGAGTGCCGGCCAACCGTCGTTTCGCCGTCGCCCCGGCACATCGCCGCGCATGTATGCAGCAGAACCGCGAAAGTCGTCACTTTCATGCCGGCCGCCGCCGAACCGGGGCCGCCGCCGATATACATGAGTATCACGCATCCGAGCCGCGTCAGCGGCGTCATGTCCTCGACCGGCACCACGGTGAAGCCGCATGTGCGCGGCGTCACCGCCTGGTAAAACCCGACAGTCAGTTTGTCCCACCCCCCGAACGGCGCGAGCGTATTGTTCCATTCGGCGGCGAGATAGCCTGCGAATGCTACGGCGAGCAAGATCCCTGTCCATTTGAGGACCACCTTGGCATGCAGCGACAATCTACCCCTGCGCCCAGCCCCGCGACCACATCTGCATGTACAGAGGTTGTATATGACCAGAAACCCTATGCCCCCGAGTATCGTCTCGAGCGCCATCGCCAAGACGAACCATCTGTCCCCTCCGTACTTGGCAAGAGAATCCGGCTCCAGCGAGAAACCGGCGTTGCAGAAACCCATTATCGAATAGAACACGCTCGAATAAACGTCCCGCAGACTGAACCAGAGAACCGCCGCTCCGGCCGCCTCTATCGCAAGCATCGAACCCACGGTCCAGCAGATGAGGGAGCGCAGACCCTTGATCTTCGCAGTGCCGTAGGCGTCCATTAGGCTGAACTCCCTGCTGAGCGAAATCCTGCGCCCCACGGCGATCAGGAGAAACGTTCCGCACGTCATCAATCCGAGACACCCCGTTTCGACAAGAACGAGAAGCAGTATCTGTCCGGCGCGGGAGAACTCGGCGACGTCCATGACGGAAAGACCGGTGACGCACACCGCCGAAAACGCCATGAAGACGGATTCGAGCGGTCCACCCCATGCGCCGTCCGCCCGCGCCCACGGGCTCGACAGAAGCGCCGCTCCGAGGGCGATCAGCCCAAGAAATCCGAGCGCCACCTTCCAGCGTACGTTCATCGGGCCTTTTTGCGTCTAAAACCCGCCGTCTCCTTGAACCATACCGCCCATACGGCGAGTTCGTAAAGAAGACACAGCGGAATCGCCATCACTATCTGGCTCATCGGATCGGGCGGCGTGAGGACCATCGCCAGAACGAAAGCCAGCACTATCGCGATACGCCTCTTGGCCCGCATCGCCTCGCTTGTCAATATTCCGAACCATCCAAGCGTGAAAAGAATCAACGGCAGCTGAAACACGAGTCCGAATGCAAACAGCGTCTTGAGAATGACTGGCATGTAATCAGACGCGAAATACACATCGCTCGTCATGCCTATCCATACATTGATCTTCTTGAACACCGAAAGCATGGCGGGGAGGGTCTCGCGGTAGGCGAGCCACACGCCGGATATGAAAAACGCCGTTCCTACCACGAGTATGACGAGAAGCGTGGCCTTCTCGCGCCGCGTCAGCGCCGGAAACACAAACCTCAAGACCGCAAACGCGAGAAACGGGAAACTGAGCGCGGTGCCGCCCCAGAACGCGATTTGGAGTCCGACCGAGACGCCGTCCACAGGCCCCCTCGCCGCGAGCGCCTGCCCCGTCTCCCGCACGGCGAGCGCGTCCATCGGACTTTGCAGCCATGCGAAAATGCAACGCGAAAAACATCCGCAGACTATGACGCACAACACCCAGGCCACCGCTCCGAACACGAGCATGTCCCTGAGCGCCATCAAGTGCTCGAGCAGCGGCCGGGGAGGGTCGTCTCGCCTATCGGGATCTTTGATCAGAGCCATTCTATCCGGCCTTGGCTGTTGAATCCACGGGCGCCGGAGGCGTTTTCTCTCCGCCCCCTTCCGCCGCTATCGGCGCAACCGCAGTCCGGGACGCCTCCGTCTCGAGCTCCTGGCCGTCCACCATCTGGTCTATCAAACCATATTCGTTGGGCGTCACGGCTCCTTCGTCGCCGTCCGGCGAAAACGCCTCCGTGAAATCTCTTGTCGTATTCTCGGCGGCTTTCCCGAACTCGGTCTCCATGTCCATGATCTGGCGCTTGAAACTTTCCGCGGCCCTGCGGAACTTCGCGTAGCAGTTGCCTATCGAGCGCGCGGCGGAAGGGAGTTTCTCCGGCCCCACCACGATAAGAACTACGGCGAGCAGAACGAACCACTCGCCGAAGCCCACGCTGTCGAATATCAACGCCAGCAAGGTTTGCGCTTACTTGGACATGATGATGAATTCGCCGCGGCGATTCTTGGCCCAGACGCTTTCGCCCGAACCTTCCGCCGCAGGATTGGTCTCGCCGCGGCTGACGGTCTCGATCCTCTCGCGGGCGATGCCGTTCTGCGCGAGGAAGTTGCCGATTACGATCGCGCGGTCTTCGCCGAGCGACATGTTGTACTCGTTCGATCCGCGCTCGTCGCAGTTGCCTTCGATCGACACGACGCGAGCGGGATTCCCCGCGAGATGCTTGGCGACGGCCTCTACCTTGGCCAGCTCCGCAGGCGCGATAGCGGTCGCGTCGAAACCGAAATACACCGGCTCGAACGAAACATCGCCGCACGGCTTGTATCCCTGCTCGGCGAACGTCTTACCCTTGGCCGCGAGCGATTCAAGATCCCCGCCCTGCAGCGAAGCGCCTTCGCCGATAGTGGCGATGTCGCCCGTGCTGGAAGAAAGATCGGTCGGATTGGACTCCGCAACGTCGGCGGCGTCGAGAGCGTCGGCGCCGGAACCCCCGACCTTGTTGTAGCGGCATCCGCCGGTAACCATCGCCATCGCTACCGCAGCAGCGGCAAATCCTGTCGAAAACTTCATTGTTCTGCCTCGTTCCTCTTTTTTTCTGTCACTTCCGCCACTCGGCGGCTTGTGATTGGTATCTTACTCTTTCTTCAGGGAAAAATCAAGCACTTTCGCACAGCCGCAGTTTCCGGAAAATTGCAATATCCAGCGACGCAGCTTCAGAGAAGAAGAAACCAGGCCGGTCGGGGAAAAAAGGCGCCGCCACCCATCCACACAACGCACCGTCTCGATCCAGTTTTCCGCCATGTCGAACTTTTCGTTAATATCGACAAAAGCTCTCTCAAGGTCGCCGTCGAACCGGCCGGCCCATCGGCCGCAGGACGGCTTCGTGCGCTTTCAGACAAATGCAGAAGAGCGTCCAGAGTTTCCTTCCCGGTCGTTGGATCGATCCTTTTTGAACGTTGCATGATGACATCCGGATGTCATACCCTGTGACACCCGGATGTCACACCCCATGACATCCGGGTGTCATTCTCCGGGCGTCCAGAACGGACGCCCGGAAGTTCGTACAGTCCACGGTCTTCCCCTTACGCACGAAGAGGCGTGTTCCCTATTCCCTACTCCCCATTCCCAATTTCCCTTTGCTACCGGCGCGGCAGCGTCGAAAAAAAAATGAACAAACCCCGATGAACTTCAGGGCGCATCCCGGAGCGCAATACTGGTGCAATAATGGTATAATAACTGCAGACCATGTCTCAGGATTGGAATATAAAATCGCGCGGCCGCGTTTGCAGCCTGTGCGGGGTCGCGCTCGAAGACGGCGCGCGCATCGTAAGCGCGCTGAAGGAAACCGGGGCAGGCTACGAACGCTTCGACTGCCACGAGAGTTGCTGGAACGCGGGCGGCAGGGACTGGGAGCCCTACTCGCAATGGGACGGCGTATTCTCCGCGCCGGTCCGCGAAGAGAAGAAAGAACCGGTGAAAAAAGAAGACGCGGGAGAATTGCTCCGCAAACTCGCGGCACTCGACGATCCGGCGCTCGGGAACGTCGTGTACGTGCTTGCCGTCATGCTCGAGCGTTCCAAGATTCTCGTGGAGCGGGACGTAAAGCCTCTCGGAGACGGCTCTTTGCGCCGCATCTACGAAGACAGGAAAAACGGCGATACTTTCGTGATTCTCGATCCCCGCATAAGGCTCGAGGAGATAGGTCCGGTGCAGCAACAGGTCGTTTCGCTGCTCTCAGGCGCCTCCACTCTCGGGGAGATCGGAGAGAGAGAAGACGCCGGCGGCGGCGCGGAAGCCGGCTCCGCCGGCAAGGAGGAAGGAACATGAGCGGCGAAGACGAATGGTACGTACGCAGCCCCGAAGGATTGATCTACGGCCCCACCGGCATGGACGAACTTGTAGTATGGGCGGAAGAGGGCCGAATCGAGCCCGCCGGATTCGTCTCGCACGACCGGGAAAACTGGATACCGGCGCAACTCGTCCCGGAGCTGTCCATGTCGTGGGTCGTCGAAGCGGAACCCGGAAGATTCTTCGGTCCGTTCAACAGGCGGCTCGTAACAAGCCTCTTCAACAACGGCTCCATACCGCAGGGGGCAAACATCTACAGACGCCACGATCTGCCGCCGGACCGCGACCCGGAACCGGAACGAATCGAGGTGGTGAAAGAAGTCGTCAGGGAAGTTCCGGTCGAAGTCGAGAAAATAGTCGAACGGATAATCGAGGTGGAGCCTCCGCCGCGCGCGCCCATCGCCGAGACGCGGCAAGGCGCGCCGGACGGCCGGTTCCCGCCCGTTCCGCGCAAGGACGGAATATTCGGCGACATACCGCTGGAAAGACTCGCGGCGCTCGAAGAAGCCGCCCGTCGCGAGCTTTCTTCCTGGGAATCGTTCATGGGAGGGAAGTGACGCTATGGACTCCGCCAAAACATGGTATCTGCGGACGCAGGACGATACTTACGGGCCTGAGACGAAAGAGGGATTGATCGCATGGGCGGAGCTCGGCAGGATTCAACCCGGGCAGGAGATATCCAACGACAGCGAAAACTGGGAAAAGGTCGAAAACGTGCCGTTTCTCGATATGCGCTATTCGATAGACATAGGCGACGGAACACCGCGCGGTCCCTTCAACAAAAAGGCGGCGCAGGCTCTGCTCGCCTCCGGCAGACTGCCCAAAACCGCAAAGGTGGTCGAAACGCGCGCCGGCTGGGACGAGAACGGCATTCAGTCCGGAGAGCAGCCGGCCATGCCCGCTCCGCCGGAGAACGATGCACAGCAGCCGGCGCCCGCCGCGCCACGGGTGATTATCAAGGAAATCCCGGTCGAGAAGGTCGTAATCAAGGAAATACCAATCGAAAAGATCGTCGAGAAGATCGTCGAAAAAGAGGTCCCCGTCGAAGT
>JAFNRY010000213.1 GCA_017385345.1 Kiritimatiellia bacterium | reverse complement strand
TAACAAACTACACATAATCCAACAAAAACAACTACCATTAAAAGCTTGTTTTGCCCTCTCAACCATTCCACCACATTGCTTCCTTTGGCATAACCTTGTCGAGCCCGGTATCGAACCCCTCGGATTCGAGGATGGACGCCACGGATTCCACCGGCGGCTGGGACGAAAACGAACTCATCGTGGAGATGGCGCAGTCGAGACATCCGGCGCCGGCCTCGGCCGCGGCCATGTACATGGCGGCGGCCATGCCGCTCGTCATGTGCGAATGGACTTGCACCGGAGTCCCCGGCACGGCCTTGACGAGGGCGGCGACGAGTTCGCGCGCCGCGCCCGGCGTCAGTATGCCGGCCATGTCCTTGATCGCGATCGTATCCGCGCCCATCGACACGAGCGTCTTCGCGAACGCGGCGAAACTCGCCGTCGTATGCACGGGCGAAGTCGTGTAGCATATCGTACCCTGCGCGTGGCCGCCGTACTTCTTCACGCTCTCCATCGCCTTCTCGAGGTTACGGGGATCGTTCAGCGCGTCGAACACGCGGAATATGTCCATGCCGTTTTCGCAGGCGAGCGCGACGAACCGCTCCACGACGTCGTCGGGGTAGTGCTTGTAGCCGAGGATGTTCTGCCCGCGGAGAAGCATCTGCAGCGGGGTCTTCGGGCAAGCCTTCTTTATCAGGCGCAACCTCTCCCACGGATTCTCCCGCAGAAACCTCATGCACACGTCGAAGGTGGCCCCGCCCCAGCACTCGAGCGAATAATAGCCCGCCTCGTCGATTTCGGAGGCGATTCCGAGAATGTCGTCCGTGCGCATGCGCGTCGCCCACAGCGACTGGTGCGCGTCGCGCAGCGTGGTGTCGGTTATCCTTATCCGTTTGCGTCCGTCTTTCACTTCGAGGCGTTCCTCTCTTCAAGTTCCCTTCTGTACTCCGCGGAACCCTTCGGCTCCCGCGCGACGCCGCTCTCGACCGCCGCCATGGCGACTGCGTGCGACACTTCGACGAAAAGGCGTCTGTCGAACGGCTTGGGGATGATGTAGCCGTCGCCGAAAACCAGCTTCTCGCCGGGATACAGGACCGCGGTCTCTGCGGGCACGGGCTCACGCGCCAAAGCGGCGAGCGCCTTCGCCGCGGCCACCTTCATCTCCTTGTTGATCGTCGTCGCGCGCACGTCGAGCGCGCCGCGGAAGAGATACGGGAATCCGAGCACGTTGTTCACCTGGTTCGGATAGTCGCTGCGGCCTGTCACCATGACGTAGCGGCGCCCGGAAAGCGCCTTGGCGACCTCGTCCGGCGAAATCTCCGGATCCGGGTTCGCCATCGCGAATATCGCGGGGAACGCCCCCATCTTCGCCACATCCTCTCCCGCGAGGACGTTGGCCGCGGAAACACCGATGAAGACGTCCGCCCCAGCGAGGGCCTCCTTCAGCGTTTTCGCCGGCGTATCGACCGCGTGGCGAGCCTTGAAGGGATTGAGGTCGGCGCGGTCCTTGCGTATAGTGCCTTTCGAATCGCACATTACGATGTCGCGCGCGCCCGCGGCCTTGCACATCTCGCAAATCCTTATTCCCGCGGCGCCGGCGCCGTTCATGACGATCTTGAGTTCGCCGAGCGCCTTGCCCGCGAGATGCGCGTAGTTCATGACGCCGGCGAGGGTTATGACCGCGGTGCCCCACTGGTCGTCGTGGAAAACGGGTATGTCGAGTTCGGCGTCGAGACGCTCTTCTATTTCGAAACACGCCGGCGCCGCGATGTCTTCGAGATTGATTCCGCCGTACTGCGGCGCTATCGCCTTCACCGCGGCGATCACGCGCTCCGGATCCGTCTTTCCGGACGACGCGCCGTCCTTCCTGCAATGGTCGAGCGGAACGGGCCATGCATCGACATCGCCGAACGACTTGAACAGGACGGCCTTGCCCTCCATGACCG
>JAFNRY010000212.1 GCA_017385345.1 Kiritimatiellia bacterium | reverse complement strand
GCGTTCGTGCAAGCCACGCCCCGGGCGGCCCAAAACAAGGTTTCCCGCGATTCGGGCGGGGAGGTTAAGGTCCCGGGCCGCGGTAAGGCGATGACGCTCGCCTCGCGGGCCGGCGACGCGGCCGGGCTGCGCAAAGAGGCGCGCATGCTCGCCGACAAAATGTGCGAAGCGTACGCGGGGCGACCGGGATTCGCCTCCGCGCCGCTGGCGTTCGTCCGCAAAAAAGGCCGCGCCGAAGAACTTTGCACGGGCTATGCGGACGGAAGCGACGTGAGGCAGCTCACGAGCGGCGGCAAGGCGTGCGTCGGCCCGCGCTGGCGCGGGCCGAACGCGCTGTTCTACACCGGCTTCCACAACAACGCGCCGCAAGTATTCGAGATAGACGCGTCCACCGGCCGCTCAAAACTCAAATGGGGCTTCGGCGGGCTGACAGCCTGCGCATCCGTCGCGCCGGGCGGATCAACCGCCGCGCTCGTCATTTCAAAACCGTTCGGCAATCCGGAACTCTGCACCATCGATCTCGGCGGCAACACGTGGCGCAGGCTTACCAACACCCCGGCGGCCAACGAAGGCCAGCCAGCGTGGAGCCCGGACGGACGCAAAATCGCTTTCGTCTCCGACGAGACGCGCCGCCAGCACCTCTACGTCTTCGACCTTGCGTCAGGGGCGAAAAAACGGATAACCTCGACGGGGACGCAAAACGTCGATCCTGACTGGGGGCCGTCGGGGAAAATCGCGTACATAACCAAGCGCGGCGGGCAGGCGAGCGTCGCTATCCTCGACCCGGCGACGGGAGACCGCGAAGGACGGCTCGTCACGAAGCCCGGCAAATGGGAACACCCCACCTGGGCGCCCGACGGACGCCACGTGGCGGTGGAACACGAAGGAATGCTGTATCTCGTCGATACCGAGGAGGACGGCGACGAACCGAGGAAGCTTTTCGGCATCGACGGCAAATGCATAACGCCGTGCTGGTATCGCGCGCCTGGAGGGAACACACAGTGAAAATCGACGTGGCCTATACGGCGAAGCTCGCCAATCTCCCTCTTTCGGAGAAAGAGATGGAAGTATTCCAGCCCCAGATGGAAAACATCGTAAAGTATGTCGAAAAGATATCGGAAGTCGATATCGAAGGCGTGGAACCCATGATGCACGGATGCGACGTCGCGAACGCGCTGCGCGACGACGTCGTGAAGCCTTCGATGCCGCGCGAGACGGCGCTCGGAAACGCGCCAGCGGCGAACGGCGGCGAATTTCTCCTGCCTAAGATAGTCGAAGGCGCCGAAAGTTGACTTTCCCCGTCGAGGAAAAGACGGGCGAAATAAAAGCGCTTCTCGCGGCGAACCGCGAGGTCGTATTGGTCGCGCCGCCCGGCAGCGGCAAGACGACATGCGTCGCGCCGGCCCTCCTCGGAGAGCGCTGGCTCGGCGGCCAGAAGATCGTCATGCTGGAGCCGCGCCGGATCGCGGCGCGCAGTTGCGCCGCGTTCATGGCGGACAAAATGGGCGAAACGCCGGGCGGCACCATCGGATACCAGGTAAGACTCGAGCGGAAGACAAGCCGCTCGACGAAGATCGAGATCGTCACGGAGGGGTTGCTCGCGCAACGCATGCTTTCCGATCCGGAACTGGCAGATACCGGACTGCTGATATTCGACGAGTTCCACGAGCGCTCGCTCGCCTGCGATCTGGCGTTCGCAATGGCCGTTGAAGTAAAGCGCGCGCTCCGTCCCGATCTTCGCCTGATCGTCATGTCCGCGACCTTGGATCCGGAAGAAGCGGCAAAATCCCTCGACAATCCCTGCATCGTCCGGGCGGAGGGAAGGATGCATCCGGTAGAAACGATCTATCTCGGCGACGTTCCCGTAGCGGCCGCGGCAAGACGCGCCCTTGCGGAGACTGAAGGCGACGTGCTTTGCTTTCTGCCGGGAGAGGGGGAGATACGCCGCGCGGCGGCCGCGCTCGAATCGGCAGGCTGCGAGGCCGCCGTACTGCAGCTCT
>JAFNRY010000211.1 GCA_017385345.1 Kiritimatiellia bacterium | reverse complement strand
TCTTGATGCGCGAGATGATCGCGCCCTGGAGGCGCTTCGGCGGCGAGTCCATCTTGCGGAGCGCGCCGTCGATGCGGTACCTGACGCGGAACTCCTTCTCCATCGGCTCGATGTGGATATCCGACGCCTTCATCTTGATGGCCGTCGTTATTATCATCGTCGCGAGCTTTATGACCGGGGCGTCGTCGCCGGTGGCGTCCTCCGCCCCCTCGAGACCGAATTCGTCGCGCGTCTGGACGTCGGCGTCCTGCGACGCGGCGTAGAGCTTGGACATGGCGCCCTCCACCTCGGAGCGCGGCGAAACGACGGCCTCGACGTCGCGGCCGTGGAGCACGTAGCGGAGCGAATCTATCGCATCGTACCCCATCGGATCGGAGAGCGCCACGGTTATAGAATCGCCGTCCACCACCACCGGAACCACGCCGTACTTGTGCGCTATTTCAGCGGTGATTTCCTGGGTGACCGCCGGATCAATCGCTTCCGGCGAGATGTGACAGTATTTCAGACCGAACTGGTCGGCGACCGTGCCGAGCACGTCGTCTTCCGTCACGGCGCCGCCCGCGAGGAGCACGTCGAGGTTCGTCTCGTTTTCGGCCTTCATCGACTGAGCCGCCGCATCGATCTGCTCCTGCGTCAGATAGCCGCGCTCGACAAGAAGCCGCAACACGTATTCATCATTGCTTGTCATATCTTTCCGCTATTATACCACATAGAAGTCTTTTCACCGCCCCACGGAAACCTTGAGGAAGTTGCGGTTGTGCTCTCGGGAGTACGCGAGCGACTTCGACATCTTCTTCACCATCAATATGCCGAGCCCGCCTGCCGGACGCTTCTCCGCCGGGATCGAAAGGTCGGGATCGACGTGCGCTACCGGATTGTACGCGAGACCGTCGTCTATGAACACGAGTCTCGTTTCACTGTCAGAGAACTCCACATCGACCTCGAAGCCAGACGCGCCCGAGTGCTTTACGATATTGGAACATATTTCGTCGAGTATGACGTGGAGCGCGGCCGCCGTTCCGGGCGCGATCTCCGCGCCGCCGTCGCGCGTCGCGATGCATGAATCGAGGAAGTCGGACGCGCCGGCGACCCCCTCCTGCGTCGGTGGAAACGTGCGCACGAAACGCTCCGGCCTCGCAACGTATTCGACGGCGAGCACGGTTAGGTCGTCGGCCGCCGGCGCTCCGGCCGCGAAGGCGGCTACCGCGGCGCGCACCACATTGCACACGCTTTCCGGACGCGGAGGACGCACGGCCGCGAGAGTCTCGACAAGACGCTCCTCCCCGAACAGCGTCCCCTTCTGATCGACAGCCTCGGTCACGCCGTCAGTGTACAGAAACGCCGTCTCGCCGGTCGAAAGAACGGCATGGAACTGCCGGTAACGGAAGCCGTCGATGAAAGCGAGCACGGGGCCGGACTTGGAAGACAACAGCTCCACCGAACCGTCTTTTCTGCGCACCGCCGGAGGATTATGCCCCGCGTTTGCGTACACCAGTTCTCCCGTCTCGAGATCGAGAACATCTCCGACGGGCCGGTCGAGCTTTCGGGCTGGACGCTGTCCGATCGGGAGCTGGGCGCGCGCCGCAGCTTTGCCGGCCTCAGCCTTCCCGCCGGCAGCCTGCTGCTGGTGCCGCTGGGCAGCACGATC
>JAFNRY010000210.1 GCA_017385345.1 Kiritimatiellia bacterium | reverse complement strand
TCGGGGCTTCCCGCCCTTCGCCAGACCCGGAGCTGCCCGGTCGATCCGTTTTCGCCGGCGGTATCATGCCGTCCCACCTTGTTGAACCCGTGTGGACGCGGTCGGCACACATGTCATGCCATTCAGCCGCGCTTTCCCGCCGGACCGTCCTTTCAGACGCCCGACTCTACGGCGCGACCCGTCTTCCGGTTCTTTCGCAGGTCAACTTTCATTGAGCCCGGTTTTACCTAGGCCCGGACACAATGTCCGAAACCGTCTGCCGCCGGAGCGGGGTGATGGCGCGTTCCATGGCGGCGCGCACGGCGGCGTGCGAAGGCTGGGTGTAGCGAGCGTGCATTCCGCCGCCGCCGTGTCCGGTTACGGAATCGGTGATGTGCGGCGGCACGCCGGCTTCGTCCATGAGAGATATGAACGTGGCACGCAGAGAATGGAAACTCGCTCTGGCGCGCCCCCTTTTTTCGATGCCGCAGGCCCTGAAAGCGGCGGTCAGCCTTTTTGACGGCCGCCGCCGCGCCGCCGCGTCGAAAAGATACGCGCGCCCGTTGGCCGGATTCGCTCCATTGCGGCCGCTCTCGGCGAGCAGCCTTTTCATCGTCGCGCGCGCCCCATATATTAAAGGAATGGAGAGAGGGCGCTTTTTGCGGCGGCTCGTCTTCCCAGGAACGATGCAAAGCCGTTCGCCGCCGTCCGCGACTTCCCCGGCGTCCAGCAGTGCCACGTCCGAAAGACGCAACCCCGTCATGTAGCCGATTTCCACCATGTCGGCGAGTGAGCGGTTGCGTTTTTGCAGATAAGCGTGGAGTTTCGCAATTTCGGCGAAAGAAAGGCGCCGGTAGTATTCGCCGTCGCGGCCGCTCTCGCTTATGGCTTTGCGCAGCCGGCCGCCGAGATCCCAGATCGCCGGGTCGAGACCGATCGTCGTCCAGCACCTGCGGTAGAAGTCGAGCATCCGCCGGCAGGAGAGATAGCGCTTTGCGAGGGATTCCGCCGTCTTCCGGGCATCGGCGGCCGAAAACTCCGCCGGCGACGGTGCGGATGCGCGCCCCACTGCCGACAAAATTGAAAGCCATCTCGAGTAGCTCGCGCGGCTCGCACTCGAAACACCGACCGGATTCTTCGCGAAAAACGCCTCCGCCAGGCCGTCCCAGCCGAGCGCCACGCCGGCGCGAAGTTCGGCGAGTTTCTTTTCCGCCCTGCGCCCGAGCGCCGCGAGATGCAAAAGCCATTCCTCTTCGCCGTCCCCGGCGTGCAGCAGAAGACGGACTCTTTTTTGCGCCGTGCGCAATCCGCCGGTCTTGAGCGAAACGCTCACTTGCGATTTCCCTTTTCTCGCGACATAGTAAAACCTCCCGCGTTTCCGCTGCAAAGAGCCGATGTTTATCCTCATATTCATAACAGTGTACTCTTTTTCGCTTTTGACGGCCTTTTGCGCACGGCGCAAAAAAAATTAAAAAACTTTCTTGACTGGCATCCCCCGTCTGTGGTAAACTATCTGCGCTTTCGGGTATTTTGTCGGGTTTCGGACATTGTGTCCGGGCCTAGGTAAAACCGGGCTCAATGAAAGTTGACCTGCGAAAGAACCGGAAGACGGGTCGCGCCGTAGAGTCTGGCGTCTGAAAAAGACGGTCTGGCGGGAAAGCGCGGCTGAATGGCATGACATGTGTGCCGACCGCGTCCACACGGGTTCAACAAGGTGGGACGGCATGATACCGCCGGCGAAAACGGATCGACCGGGCAGCTCCGGGTCTGGCGAAGGGCGGGAAGCCCCGA
>JAFNRY010000018.1 GCA_017385345.1 Kiritimatiellia bacterium | reverse complement strand
GGAGGATCGCCAGTTCTGGCGACCGCGGGGAGAGGCGATGCGGCGTCATGGCGCGAGGATGCCGGCCGAAAGCGCAAGGGTGCGGTCGCACACGGCCGCAGCGGCGGAAGAATGCGTGACCATCACGAGGGCGGTCTCGCCGCCGGAAAGACCGGAGAGCATTTCGAGGATGTCGGCGCCTGTCATCGCGTCGAGATTCCCCGTTGGTTCGTCCGCCAGGACTATGCCCGGTCTGGCGACGAGCGCCCGGGCTACCGCGACGCGCTGGCATTCGCCGCCGGAAAGTTCCGAGGGCAGATGGCCGGCGCGGCCAGCTATTCCGGCGCGCTCCATCAATTCGTCCGCCCTCGCCCCGGCTTCGCGCAATTCGCGCCGTCCGCCGTTCGCCATGACTGGGAGCAATATGTTTTCGCGGACCGTCAGCTCGGGCATGAGGTGGTATGCCTGGAACACGAACCCGGTCGTCGCCGAACGGACTATCCTGCCGGCGTCCGGCTTCAGAAGGCCGCCGAGAATGTGGAGGAGCGTCGATTTGCCGGCGCCGGAACGCCCTATTATCGCGACGCGCTCGCCGGCGCGAACAGAAAGATCCACGCCGCGGAGCACTTCGACCGGGGCGTGGCCGGGTATTCTGAACGCCTTGCGTATCCCGGCGGCCTCCAGCACAGTGTTCATGTCGCCGCCCTCCTTCTCATTCTCCCAGCGCCTTCACAGGATCCTTCGACGCGGCAGCGAGCGCCGGTATAAACGACGCCGCGAGACCGAAAACGCATATGGTTCCGACCGTCCACGCAATGTCGGAGGCGACCGCACGGTGCGGAATTTCGCTCAATCCGTACACGGCCGGCGGAAACACCTCCATGCCCATGCGCGCGAGCCACGCTATTATGGCCTGCAGATTGGAGAGAACCGCCCAGCTCGCAAGAAGACCGAGAGCGATCCCGGCGGCGCATTGCATCGCCCCGTGCACCATGAAGACGCCCATGATTTTGCGCTTTCCGAATCCGAGCGCCTTGAGCAAACCTATCTCCGGCGTCTTCTGCACGCTTATCACGAGAAGCGTGTTCATCACGCAGAACAACGCGACGAGGGAAATCATGGAAAGCAGAAGCGCGGTTACGTTCGCTTCGACGGCGATTGCGTCGAATAGCTGGCGATCGGCCTCGCGCCACGTGACCACGCGGCACCTCGGCCTTCCCGAGCATGCCTCCCGCACGGCGCGGACTATCGCCGGAAACTTCGCGTCGTCGAGCGGACAATCCGTCTTCGCATGTATCGAGCCGGCCCCTTCTTCCACGCCGAGCAGATCGCGGGCCGAATCGATGCCGGCGACCACGTACTCGGAATCGTAATTGTAGTGGCCGCTCGAGAATATTCCTCCAATCTTCCATTTCCGCGGCAGATACACTTCGTCCGGCAACGGCGGCGCGCACACCGTCACGGTATCGCCGCAATGCAGCCCGAGGCTCCTCGCCAGCTCCAGCCCGATTACGAGCGTGTCCGGCTCGAGATCGAAAGAGCCTGCCGCCCTCGACACGCCGTCAAACATGCGGTCGAACGCATCCTCCTCTATGCCGACGAGCACCGGCGCGGCTACCCTGTCGCCTTTCGAAAAGAGAATGCGGGAATCTATCTCGGCCGTCGCGCAAACCACGCCGGGTATGGAACGTACCGCGGCGGAGAGAGAATCCTCGCCGCGTATGCGGGCGCCGCCCTGCGCCACAATCGACACGTGCGGCTTGAAACCGAGTATCTTCGCGCGCCATTCGTCTCCGAATCCAGTCATGACGCTGCGCACTATGACGACCGCCGCCACGCCGAGCGCGACGCCAACCACGGAAACGACGGTTATCGCCGAAGCCACCGAGCGCTTCGGCCTGATGTATTTGAGCGCGAGAAAGAGAGCGAATCGCATCGCGTCCGCCGCCTACAGGTCGATGATTACATCGACGTCGGCCTTTTCCGCCGCCTGCTTCGAAGCATCCTCCTGCGGATTCTCCGCGACCGCTTCGATGGACGTCGTCGGCAGATACCGGTAGTACACCATCAACTGGAGCGCCACCAGACACGTATCCATCACCGGGCGCGTCGAATGGACGTCCTTGTTGATGTAAAATCCCTGCGCGTGTTCCTTGCCGGCGCTGTCTTTCACCTTTTCGGGGAGATTTCTCAGCTTTGACGGATAGAGCGCCTTCATCTTAGCGTTCCAATTCTTCCAGATCACCTCGTCGGACTTCACGGCTCCTGGCTTCATGCCGGCCTGGTACTTGCACTGCGTGGCGTAGTAGCAATAGTACTGCGGGCATGGTGGATCTTTCTCCTGGCTGTTGAGGCCGCCCCTCTCGACCGACGGCGTCCACTCCTTCATATATTCGAGCGACGAACGCACCTCCTTGGCGCTTCCGTATCCGAGAAGCTGCATCGCGAGGCAGCCCGTAGCGGTGAGACCGGGGTTCGCAGGTGAATCCGCCGTGTACGTGAAGTGGTCTTTCTTGAAATTGCGCTTTTGCAGACAGAGCACGGCCTTCTTGATGCAGGCGTCGAGACCTTCGGGGTGAAGCCCCGCCATCTTGCCTGCCTTGAGCGCCTGAAGCGCCCAGCCGCCGAGCGAAATGTCGTCGCGGTTCGATTTCGGGTCGAACTTGTAATCCCAGCCTCCGGTGACCGACTGGGACTTGACGATGCGCTCGAGGCATTTCAACGCCGCTTCCTTGCAGTTCGGGTTCTTGGTCATGCCATACGCTTCGCAGAGGGCGTATGTCGCTATGGCGAAAGTGTATTCGTTCTCGTCGCACGTCATGTCGCCCGTAGGGCTGCCGATGCGGACCGTCTTGCCGTCCATCCACACCTTTGAAAGTATGAAGTTGACGGCCTTCTCGACCACCGGGCCGAAATCCTTCTTGAACGGAGAGGGAGCCCCCGGATATTCGCCGTGCGCGAGATAGGTCAGTACGGCGAAAGCGGCGTTCGCTATGCGGTACTGCTTTATGCCTTTCGACTTGTCGATCTTCCCCGTCTTGTCAAGTTCGCCGCCGGTCCATCCGCCGTCTTCGTCCTGATTCGCCTTGAGCCACCAGAGGACTTTCTGGGCGGCGGCTTCGGTCTGGGGGTCGCCCCAGCCGGCGACGCCACCGCTCGTCATCCTGCCGATGGAGCCAGGTGTCCGCGAGCCGGTCATCGACTTCATTTTAACCGGAGAATCGACGAAAGCGACCGTGTCCTGCGTGGCGGGCTTCACCGTCACCTGTTCTGCCGGGGGCTGCGCGACGGGGGTGATTTCGTTCACTGGCGCGGGCTCCACCGTGTCCACCGTGATTTCGATGTCTTCCAGCGGAGGCTCGAGCTCCTCGAGCGGCTCTTCCTCCTTCTGCTCTTCGAGTTCCGCGTCTTTCGCCGCCTCCGCCACCGTCACTTCGTACTGCGCCCTGTCAGTCGGAGCCACCGACGAAACGACCATGACTACAGCGACGAAAAGGACGACGGACACGACCGCGATCAAAGGCGCGGCCTGGCGCTGCAGTTCCGTCACCGCCTGCTTGAACTCGCCCGACGAGCGCGGCTTGCCGAACCCCTTGAACATCAGGACGATGCGCTGGAAGTATCCTTTCTCTTCGTACTTGTCGTTTATCTCTTGAATATCCATCGCGCCTCTCCCGTCAGAGCGTGAACACGCTCACACTGTAGAGTTTGTGCTTGTAGCAGACGTCGAGCAGGTCCACGAGCGCCTTGTGCGGGCTGTCCGTCGCGCACTTCACGATGATCGGCGTATCCGTCGAAACGGCCGCGACGTCTTTGAGATAGCCGTCGAGCTGGTCGAAGCGCACCTGCTTCCTGTTGTACACGTAAACACCCGCCGCGCGCCCCTTAGTCCGGTCGCGGCCTATTTCTATCGTGCATGAGATATCGTCCTTCGGCGTCTCCTGCGCCGAAGGCGGCGACGGCGCCGGACGGTTTACGTTGAGTTTCGAGAGGATGTCCTCCTGCCTGATCGTGACGACGAAGAAGATAATCAACTCAAAGACGACGTCAATCATCGGCGTCATGTCGAGTTGCGGATTTTCCTGAGGTTTTCTCGCCATACTACTTGAACACCTTTCGCTTGCCCGTCAACAGTCCGGGGCGCGATTCGCCATTCGTCTTGTCTTCGGACACCGCCATGAACGAGATTTTCCAGATTTTGGCCTTGGTGCACGCGTCCATGACGTCCCTGACCGC
>JAFNRY010000017.1 GCA_017385345.1 Kiritimatiellia bacterium | reverse complement strand
CCGGGCAGCTGGAACAGGATTTCTCGTGGGTGACGGAGGACTCCTTCTCGTATCTCGACGAGATAAACAACGTCACGCTCACCGGCCAGCCGTCCAAGCTCATCAAGAAGTTCACGAACGACATTTCGGGCGGCTACCTCTTCGAGTTCTCCGAGGAGTACGACGAGGTGTCGAGGTTCACTACGTCTTCGGGCGTGCTTGGCGTCAGGACGATGATGAAGGCGCCGGAATACCTCTACACCAACACCGACATGTTTAACTACTGCCAGGGCTACCTGCAGAAGTACTGGGACGCCTGCACGTCGTGGGACGGCTACAACGCGAACGAGGACAAGTGGATCGGCGACTACTGCGACTACGAGTCGATGGTAAACTACTGGCTCGTGATGGAGATGTTCGGCAACAACGACGCGGTGAAGAAGAGCCGCTACGCCTACAAGGGGCAGGGGGAAAAGCTCGTGTTCGGTCCGGTGTGGGACTTCGACTGGGGCGTCGGCTCGAAGCGCGTCTCCAGCAACGGGGCGGGCTGGAAGTGCCAGGACGAACAAGGAAACGAAAAATATTCCTTCTTCAAGGAGTGGGCGGACAATCCCGAGTTCTGCACGCGGCTCCACACGCGCTACTGGCAGGTGCGCGACCGCTTCGCCGCCTGCATCGAGGAGGGCGGCCTCATCGACCAGTACACCAACTTCCTCGTGGAGGCGTGCCACGCCAATTCGGCGAAATGGAACGTTGACTACAATCTGGGCGCGGGCAACTTCGAGGCCGACGTCTCTCGCCTCAAGAACTATCTCTCGCGGCGCCTCGAATGGCTCGACGAGCAGTTCGAGAGCGTTCCGGTGCTCATGGCGAGCATAGGGGCGGCCACATCGCCTACGCATCCCTACGAGAAGGCCGAAACGGCGCTGCCGATAGCATTCTCTGGGCTTTCCGGCGGTGCGGCCCGGCGCGACAGGCCCTTCACCGTCTCGACCTCCCCCTCGGGCGTCCTCCAGGCGGCGAGCGTATCCTTTTTCGTCAACGGCGTGCGCATCGCGGAGAAGCTGGCTCCCGCGGGCGGGACGTTCTCCGCGACCGTGCCCGCGTCGGCCATGACGGCGCCGGACGGCGAACTGAACTGCATAGCGGCGATCGCCTACGACGCGTCCGGGAACGTAGTCGCCAGAAACTACGAACTGCTTGGCGCGAAGAAGGCCAAAGGCGCGGTGATGATACTGAAATAGCGGCAACGCGCCGGCCCCCGGACCGAAGGGCGGCCGGCGCAAGGGACGGGACGGCAGAGCAATGATTTCGATTTACAAATGGGAAAACGGAGGGCTGAAGGAGGCGGATGATTTCGCCCCATCCTGCTGGATCAACCTCTCCGATCCGACGACGACCGAGCTCGAGCGCGTCCATTCGTTCTCGCAGGTTCCGCGCGACTTCCTCACCGACCCGCTCGACGCCGACGAAAGGCCGCGTTTCGACTACGACGACGATTCGTCGATGCTGATCGTCCACGTGCCGTGCATCTGCGAAGACGACGAGGTCGTGCCGTACCGGACGACGCCTCTCGGCATCATACTCTTCCGCAAGCCCGGCGCGAAGGGCGACGAGGCGCTCTTGACGCGTTCCGTCATAACGGTAAGCAGCGTGAAGACCCCCGTGACCGGCGCCTTCCTCGACCAGATCAGGCGCGTGTGCCCGCCGTCCGACCAGTACAGGTTCGCGTTCCGCCTGCTCTGGCACGGCGGCGTGCTCTTCCTCCGCTACTTGCACGACGTCCACCAGCGCACCGTCGCGCTCGAGGACGAGCTGCACGAATCCATATCCAACGAAGTGCTTCTAAAGCTGCTTACGATTGAAAAGACGTTCGTGTATTTCACGACGTCGCTGAAGGCGGACACGATCGCGCTGGCGCGCGCCAACACGGCGCGGCAGCTCGCGCTTTCCGAGGACGACCGCGACCAGCTCGAGGACGCCATGGTCGAATACCAGCAGGCCCTTGAGACGGCGACCATCCACGCGAACATCCTCAACGGAACGCTCGACACCTTCGCTTCGCTGATCAACAACAACCTGAACAACGTCATGAAGTACCTTACGGTCGTGACGATATTCCTCGCCGTGCCGACGCTAATCACGTCCGCGTACGGGATGAACATAAAGCTGCCGTTCGTGGCCGGCGGCGGGGACGCGGGCGTGTTCTGGACCCTCGCGGCTATATCGGCGGGGGCTACCGGGCTGATCGGTCTCGTGCTGTTCGTCCTGTCGAGGATGAGGAGATTCTGAAGCGGCGCGGGGCGGAAAGGCCGGGCCGGAAGGCCGGACCAGAGCGGATGGCAAGACAGAACGGAAAGAAGAGAAAGTGAAAATACTCGGAGAGGAAATATTCGCGAGGGACGCCAACGGGGCGCTCGCGAGCAGGATAGGGACGATATTCTTCAAGACGCCGGGGCTGGTGACGAAGAAGGCGGTCCACGCGATGCAGCGCGCGATGTGGTTGGAGGAGGTCAACGCCATGCGCGCGGCGGACGGGAAGCCGCCGATGACGGAGGCGGAGGAGGACGAGGAGCTCGCGCTGAGCGTCGATCTGATATTCACCGAGGACGCGGTGCTGATCCGGCCCGATCCCGAGCGCATGGATCTGGCGCTGCGCGCCGACGAGACGCTGCAGGGCATGGTTTCCAAGAGGAAGATACGCTTCCTGAACACGCATTCGGCGAAGGTCCGCAACGCGCTGTGCGCGCGCGGCGAGAACTGGCGCATGGCGCGCGCCCCGGTGTCGCAGGAGGACATGGCGGCTACGATCGAGCGCTCGAAGGCGGCGCTTTCCGGCGCGGAGATCTACTACTACAACAGCGCCACCGGCACGCGCTACGCGACGCCCGAGACGCTGGCGTCGCTGGCGGCTCTTCCGCCGGCGGAGGCGAGGGCGCAGCTCGCGGAGATGCTGGCGATGATGAAGCGGCGCAACCGCGTCGGCCGGCCGGAGGTCGATCTGTTCCCGACGACGACGCCGATCGAGGTGAAGCGCGCGCTGGAGGCGATCGATGCGGCCGGCTCGTCCGACGCGGAGCTGTGCGCCGCCATGCGCCGCATAGACGCGCAGTGGCGCATGTCGATACCGCAGGAGCTGCGCGAGGAGAGCACGGCCAACTACGAGTGGCGCAACGCGATGTGCGAGGCGGTCACGCAGGGCCCGAACGATCCCGCGGCCGCGGACGAGGAGCTGATTCAGGGCATATCGCCGGAGTTCTTCCGCCAGATCGAGTGGCTGCCGGGCGTCAGCGTGCGCAACGGCGAAACCATGTTCGATTCGCTGTGGAATGAATACGCCAAGACGCGCGACCCGGCGCTCGGCGAGCTTTGCGACCCGCGCGCGCGCAACATACTCTTCAACATATCGCGCTACTACGGCGACATCGAGTACGCCAACATAGGACGCATCGCCAAGTCGCTGGCGCGGCGCGGGCAGGGCGGCGGGCGCCGCGGCGTCGTGTACATACTCCAGTGCAAGCGCGCCGCGTCGAGCGAGCCGGACATCCTCATGCTGCGCTTCCAGAAGTGGGGAATAGCCGAGCGCCTCGACGAAGGGAAGGACCTCCTGCGCGCGATCGTCGAAAGCAGCGAGTACTTCGACTACATACTCGACAGGCGCCTCATGTGCCGCCAGCTCGGAATGGCGCTGCCGGAGGCGGTCGGAACCGGCATGATCGCCGAGCAGTACGCGGGCGCCAACCGCTACAACGGCGCGCCGGTCGGAACGGCCTACTTCTCGCGGGCGTACGTGCGCGGAACGGCGTCCGACAAGGTTCCGCCGCGCAAGTTCAGGAACGCCGCCTACGCGCTGCGCTTCGCGCGGCTC
Organism: Kiritimatiellia bacterium; assembly: GCA_017385345.1. GTDB lineage: Bacteria > Verrucomicrobiota > Kiritimatiellia > RFP12 > UBA1067 > UBA1067. The sequence continues at coordinate 12,655 of JAFNRY010000017.1, read as the reverse complement.
ATGGGCGCCGCCGCGGCGATCGACATGGTCGTCGGCCGCGCGTCCTCCGAGACCGGCGAAAACCTCTTCGACGGCAACTACGAAGTCGTTCAGTGCGGACCCGACGGCCTGCCGGAGCGCATCGCGATAACCGACCACACGGGAAGCTTCACCGCCTACACGAAGCCGTTCGACGAAATGGTCGCGGACTACGCGCCGCCCGTCGTGCGGCGCAAAGGGTTCGTGTCCGGGAACTTCGAGCGCTTCGCGGCGGAATATGCGGCCGGGTTCAAGGCCGCCCTCGCCGGGGCGCAGGCGAAATACCGCGCGTCCAGAAGCGCGTTCGATATGCTTTTCGCAAACAGGCCGTTCGACGCGGCCGGCTCGGGCGCGTACCGCTGGGCGAAGACCCTCGAGCGCCTCGACGCCTGCGATCCGGAGGAGGTCGCCTCGCGGCTTTCGGAGGAGATAGCGCGCCTCGCGGCGGAGCCGGGCGCCGGCGAAAAGGGGCGCGATGCTTAAGTACGCCGCCAGACGCCTACTCGAAGCCGTCCCGACCACGCTCGGGATTCTGCTGCTGACCTTCGTTCTGTTCAACGTCGTCTCCGGCGGCTCGCCCGCCCTGACCATCCTCGGCAAGGGGGCGAACGCCAAGAGCATCGAGGCGTTCAACAAGCGCTACGGGTACGACAAGCCGCTGCTCGTCGGCAAGTGGGAGGCGAAGGACGGCAAGGAGGCCTGGCAGGGCGTTTTCGACAGCCAGTTCTTCAACTTCATGAAGAGCGTCGCCACGGGGGATCTCGGCTATTCGGCCAAGATGAACGAGCCGGTGGCGGACGTGCTCAAGCGCGGCGTCGGGCCGTCGCTTTCCCTCACCGTGCCGGTGCTCGTATCCGGCACGGTGGTCGCGCTCATGCTGGCCATGATCGCCGCGTCGCGCCGCGGACGCGCCGCCGACAAGGCGATCCTGTTCGTCTCGGCCGTGCTGATGAGCGTCAACTACGTCGTATGGGTCCTGCTCGGCCAGTTCGCGTTCGCCTTCAAGGCGGGCTGGTTCCCGATATGGGGCTACGGCGGAGTCGAATACATGATCCTCCCGGTGGCGATAGGCGTCGTAAGTTCGCTCGGCGTGGACGTGCGCTTCTTCAGGACTGCGATTCTCGACGAAGTGTTCAAGCCGTACGTCCTTACGGCGAAGTCGAAGGGCCTTTCCGGTTTCGCCGTCATGACCCGCCACGTGCTGCGCAACGCGCTCATACCGATAGTCACCTTCATATCGCTCTCGATTCCGCATCTCTTCACGGGATCGCTGCTGCTTGAAAGCTTTTTCGGGATACCCGGCCTCGGGTCGGTGTCGATCAACGCAATCCAGTCGGCCGATCTCGCCACGGTGAGGGCGGTCGTGGTGCTCGGAGCGCTGGTGTACCAGGCGGTCAATCTCGCGACCGACCTCCTGTACGCGCTGCTCGATCCGAGAATAAGACTGTAGGAAGACGAAAGGAGCGGACGAAGCATGAAAGCGGCGATAGAAACTTCGAAGGGGACGATAAGCCTGGAGCTGGACGCCGCCAGGGCGCCGGCGACGGTGGCGAACTTCGCGCAGTACGCGAAGGACGGCCACTACGACGGAACGATATTCCACCGCGTGATTGACGGTTTCATGATCCAGGGCGGCGGATTCACGAAGTCCATGGACCAGAAGCCGACGCGCGGGCCGATACGCAATGAAGCGATGAACGGCCTGAAGAACCTGCGCGGAACGATCGCAATGGCGCGCACGAGCGTAGTCGATTCCGCGACGAGCCAGTTCTTCATAAACCTCGTGGACAACGACTTCCTCGATTTTTCGGCGCCGACGCCGCAGGGCTTCGGGTACGCCGTCTTCGGCAAGGTGGTGGACGGCATGGGCGTCGTGGACGAGATAGCGAAGGTGAAGACGGGTTTCAACGGGCCCCACCAGAACGTGCCGGAGGAGCCGGTGATCATCAGGCGCGTCACGGTTTCGGATTGAGGGGGCGCCCCGCATGACCGCACCGCGCAGGACCGAACGCAGGCCGGGGCCGGGCGCGCGCCGCGTCGCGGCCGCGCTGCTTCTCGCCGCGCTTTCGGCGGCGTCCGCCGGCTGCTTTTCGATCGAATCCGCGAAACTGGCGGCGGACGGAAGCGGGCACATGCTCGCGTCCAACTACGGCTGGTACCTTTTCCACTACATACCGCTCGCCTGCGGCAACGCGAGCGAAGACGCGTGGGCGCCGTGGGTGTTTTTCAGGGACGACGTTACGCTGGACAAGATACAGGGCCGCTTCGCGAAAAAAGCAGGCGGGTTCGGCGCGGACGTGCGCGACATGGCGTACACGACGAGCGAATCGGTGATGCTCGAGCTGCCGGGCCTCGACATACCGCTACCGATACCGTATCTGCTCACGTACCGGGAAATCCAGCTTTCCGGCTCGCTCTCGCGCGCCGGCGCCGCGCCGGACGCCGCGGAGAAGGAGGCCCGGTGAAGGCGCCGCGCGTTCCGCGCCTCTCCGCGGCGGCGAGGGCGGCCTGCGCGGCCGCCGCGCTCGCGCTCGCGGCTTCCGGCTGCGCGACGGTCACATACAGCGAGGCCGGCGGCAGGACGATGGTGGACATCTCCAACTCCGGCTGGTACCTCCTCAACTTCATCCCCCTCGCCTCCGGCGATCCTGACGAGCCGAACGCCGGCACCTGCCGCCTCTTCAGGCAGACGACCACGCTCGAGAACAATATACGCATGCTCGATCGCGCCGTGGAGGAGCGCAAGGCTTCCGGGGTCAAGTCGGTGACGAGCCACTGGACGGACGAGAATGTAATGATAATCCTGTTCAAACGCCATTGCATGCATACGAGCGCGGAGCTGCTGCCATGAGAATAGCAAAACACGTCGAAAGGCTCGAGGGGTACACGCCCGGCGAGCAGCCGAAGTCGAAAGACGTCGTGAAACTGAATACGAACGAGAATCCGTACCCCCCGTCGCCGAAGTGCGCGAAGGTCATGCGCTCGTTCGATCCGGACGCCCTCAGGCGCTATCCCGATCCGTGCTGCGGCGCGCTCGCCGCCGCGATCGCGCGCCGCCACGGCGTCGCTTCGTCGCGGGTCTTCATAGGCAACGGCTCGGACGAGATACTTTCGCTGTGCGCCAGGGCGTTCGTGGATGACGGCGAAGCTATCGGGTCGCTCGACCCGAGCTATTCGCTCTACAAGACCCTCGCCGCGATACGCAACGTCCCGTGGCGCGGCAGCGCGGCGGACGGACGGCCCGATCCCGGGGCGGACGTTTCGCTGTTCCTCTGGACCAACCCCAACGCGCCGACGGGGGCGTTCGCCGAACCCGCCGCGATCGCGGACTTCGCCCGCGGATTCCCCGGAGTCGTTCTGGTGGACGAGGCGTACGCCGACTTCGCGCGCGGCGACTGCATGGCGCTCGCCGCCGCGCCGGAAAACAGGAACACGATCGTCATGCGCACGTTTTCCAAAAGCTATTCCCTGGCGGGGCTGCGCGTCGGATATTGCGTCGGGCCGGAGGATCTCGTCGCGGCGCTGTACAAGATAAAGGATTCGTACAACGTGGACGCCGTGGCGCAGGCCGTCGCGCTCGCGGCGTTCGAAGACGAGGCGTACCATCGCGAAACTGTGGCGAAAGTGGTCGAGGCGCGCGAGGCGCTCGTTGCGCGGCTGCGCGGCCGCGGATGGGACGCGCCGGCGAGCGAAAGCAACTTCGTCTTCGCCCGGCCGCCGGCCGGCGCGGACGCCGCCTCGCTTTTCGCGGCTCTCCGCGGGCGCGGCGTGTTCGTCAGGTATTTCCCGGGCCCGAAGACGGGCGACAGGCTCCGCATAACGGTAGGGACCCCGGAGCAGAACGCGGCCTTTCTCGCGGCCGCAGACGCCGCGATTGCCGCCGGGATCGGCGGCTGAAAATGAGGGTGGACCGTTCGATACTGCCTCCGGGCAGGATCGGGCTCGCCGTCTCCGGCGGCGCCGATTCCGTGGCTCTCGCGTTTCTGCTGACCAAGGGGGGGCGCAAGAAGAACGCCGCGGAGAGGTTCGTCATACTCCACGTAGATCACGGGCTGCGCCCGGAGTCGAAGGAGGAATACCGTTTCGTGAAGGCGCTCGCCGCGCGTCTCGGAATCCCCTTCAAGGGTTGCAGGGCCAAGGTCGCGCGCAGAAAGAACGAATCGCTCGAAATGGCCGCAAGACGCGTCCGCCTCGCTTTTTTCGAGAAGCAGACGGCCAGGCTCGGGCTCGACGCCGTCGCTACCGGGCACCACATGGACGACGTGGCCGAGACGTTCCTCATGCGCATACGGCGCGCCTCCGGGCCGGAGGGCCTGGCCGGAATCAAGGAGAAGAGTGAAGTGGGCGGAATCCGCTTCGTGCGCCCGCTGCTTGGATGCCGCGATTCGGAACTCAAGGCGTATCTGCGCAAGTATGGCGAGGAGTGGCGCGAGGATTCTTCCAACGCGGACGTCTCGATCGAGCGCAACAAGGTTCGCAGGAAGATCGTTCCGTTTCTCGTCGAGAATCTCGATCGCGATCTCGTCCAGCATATTTACCGCATAACCCGCTATCTGGCCGCCGCGGGGCGGAATCGAAGGCCGGGCGGCGCGGGCGGTCCGCATGCTGGGCCGGCCGGACGCGAATAGACATTGCAATTCCCCCGGGACTTTGCAATTTTTCCCCGGATTTGACGGAAATGCGGTTGTTTGATAAAATACTTTGAAATTGCAGGTGGAAGAAAAACACGGAGAGATGACAAAATGGCAATGATGAAGGGTTTTTCCAACGCGTTCCGCATTCCGGAGCTGCGCAAGAAAATATTCGTGACGCTCGGTCTCGTGTTCGTATGCCGGCTTGTGGCGCAGATACCGACGCCCGGCGTGGACTGGGCGACGCTGAACGCAATAATTGAGCGTTTCCGCAGCAGCGAATCGACTTTGTTCAGCTGGTTCGAGACGTTCTCCGGCGGCGCTCTCGGGCAGTGCTCCATCGGCTTCCTGTCGATCTGGCCGTACATATCGGCGCAAATCGTGATCCAGCTACTTTCCTCTATAATACCGTCGCTTGAAAAGCTGAAAAAGGAAGGCGAGAACGGGCGGCAGCAGCTGGCGCAGATAACGCGCTACCTGACGATCGGCCTCTGCGTGGCGCAGGCGTGGGGAATCTCGACCGTGCTGGTGAATCCCCAGATGATCGATCCGAGCCTCGCCGGGACGGTACTCGTTCCGAACGCCGGGCTCGGCTTCAAGCTGATGACGGTGATCGGCATGACGACCGCGTCGCTCTTCGTCATGTGGCTGGCGGACCAGATAACGACGTTCGGCATCGGCAACGGCGCGTCGCTCATCATCATGATCAACATCACGTCGCGTCTGCCCGACGCGCTCCAGGCGGCCTACACCCGCTATTTCGTCGCGAAGACCGCGCCCATATCGGGTCTTGCGGTGCTGATTTGCTTCTTCATGATCGTCGTCATGGGGACTGTCATGCTGGTGCAGGGCGTGCGCAAGGTGACGATCCACTCGACGCGTCGCTCCGTCGCGATGGGCGTCGGTTTCGGAATGCAGCAGACGTTCATGCCGCTGAAGGTCAACTACACAGGCGTCATGCCGATCATCTTCGCCCAGCCGATTATCCAGATAGCGGCGGCGGCCGTGAAGTACGTGGCCGCGCCGACGGGCCGCCTCCACGACTTCGCCATGATGCTCTCGGAGACGACGTGGCTCCACATCGCCATCTATTCCGTGCTGATAGTGTTCTTCACGTTCTTCTGGGTAGCGACCCAGTTCAACGCGGTGGAAATCTCGGAGAACCTGAAGAAGGACGGGAGCTACGTCCCCGGCGTGCGCCCCGGCCGCGCGACGGCCGAATATCTCGACGACGTGATGACGAAGATAACGCTCGTCGGCGCGATGGGGCTTCTCGCGATCGCCCTCATACCCATGCTCATCATGAGCTGGACCCGTCCGCCGCTCGCCTGGTCGATAGCGAGCTTCTTCGGCGGCACTTCGCTGCTCATCATCGTCGGCGTTGCGCTCGACACGCTGCGCATCATGGAGAGCCATCTGCTCGTGCGCAAGTACGACGGGTTCCTGAGCCACGGGTCGCTCCGCGGGCGCAACGGCAGATAACAGGTTGTGGGAAGGAGGCCGGATATGATCAAGACCGACAGACGCGAGTTTCTCAAAGGGACGGCCTGGATGGGCGCCATCGCATCCATTTCGGGGTGCACTTCGGCAGCGGTGGCGGCGAAAGCCGTCTGCGCGCCCGGGATGATGACCGACTTCGCGGCGCCGGCGCTGAAGACGGTGCGCGTGGGCGTAATTGGTCTCGGAGCGCGCGGACCGGGGGCGGTGCACCGCCTCGCCGCGATTCCCGGCGTCGAAGTCGTCGCCCTCTGCGACCTCTACAAGGTGCGCGTCGAAAGGCAGCAGAAATATCTCCAGGACAACGGAAAGCCGAAAGCCCGCGAATACTGGATCTACACGTCGGCCGGCGAGCCGCGCAAGGACGAGACTTCTGCGTACAGGGCGCTTTGCGAAAGCGATCTCGATCTCGTTTACGTTGCGACGCCGTGGGCGGTCCACACGCCGGCGGCCCTCTGCGCGATGGAGAACGGCAAGCACGTCGCGATCGAAGTGCCGAGCGCCATGACCCTCGAAGAGTGCTTCGCCCTCGTCGAGACGTCAGAGCGCACGCGCCGCCACTGCATGCAGCTCGAGAACTGCTGCTACGACCGGGTGGAGATGCTTACGCTCAACATGGTCCGCAAGGGGCTGCTCGGCGAGCTCGTGCACGCCGAAGGCGCGTACATACACGACTTGCGCGACTACCAGTACCGCGATCCCGCCAAGGGCGGCTACCAGGGAAGCTGGAGGCTGCGCTGGAATATGGAGCACACCGGCAACCAGTACCCGACGCACGGGCTCGTGCCGCTGATGCAGAACATGAACATCAACCGCGGGGACCGCTTCGAATACCTGACGAGCGTCTCCTCCGCCGCGATCGGCATGAACCGGTTCGCCGTGGCGAAGTTCGGCGAAAACGATCCTCGCGCCGGCATTTTCCCGGTCTCTGGCGACATGTCCACCACGGTGATCCGCACCGCGAACGGCAAAACCATCATGGTGCAGCACGACGTCACGAGCGCGCGCCCCTACAGCCGCCTGCATCTCGTCTCCGGCACGCAGGGCATCCTCCACAAATACCCGTTCCGCGTGGCTCTCGCGAAAAATCCGGGCGGCGGCGCGCACGAATGGTTCGACTTCACGAGGGAAGAGGCCGAAAAGATCCTCGGCAGGACGTTCAAGGACGGCGGCAGGTGGCACAACGAAACGACCGTGCCCGAAGACGAAATGCTCGCCGCCGAGTACGCGCAGCGCGTAATGAAGGAATACGAGCATCCCCTCTGGAATATCGCCGGCGACCTCGCGCGCAAGATGGGCGGGCACGGCGGCATGGACTTCCTCATGGACCTGAGGCTGTGCTACTGCCTACAGAACGGGCTTCCGCTCGACATGAACGTTTACGACCTCGCGGCCTCATGCTCGCTTTGCGAACTCACGGAGCGCTCCGCCAAGGCGCGCGGCGCCTCGCAGGACGTCCCCGATTTCACCCGCGGCGCGTGGAAGACGGCAAAGCCGCTCGGCATCGAGTCCGTCGATCTCGAAAAGCTCGGTCTCAAGGACGTCCGGAAAGACGAAGCGCAGCTGAATGTTTAAGCGCGTAGCCGGAATATTGTCGCATGATTGCGGCCCGTTCTGGCAATTCGTCAAATACGGCGTCGTCGGCGTTGCGTCCACAATCGCCCAGATTGCGGTTTTCTACGCGCTGGCGTCCACCGCGCTGAAATGTCTCAAAGCGGACGACTGGGCCGTGCGGTGGCTTGGTCTTCCGTCCGTCGCGGTCACGGATTCCGTCCGCGCCGCGCGGTTCGCCATCGCTACCGGCCTCGGCTTCGTCGTGTCGAACGTCTTTTGCTGGCTGATGAACAGATGGTTCGTGTTCAAGCCCGGGAAGTTCCGCTGGTGGAAGGAGTTCGCATTTTTCATCGGGGTTTCAGGGGCGGCGATGGCGCTTGCGACGGCCGCGAGCTGGTATCTGATCGACGCTTTCGGAACCATGACGACGATAGCCCACGCCGTCGAGATCGCGGTTTCGTTCCTGTTCAACTATTTCATGCGCAAATACGCGATATTCCGCGGCTGAAAACAACATGTTCGAAGGCAATATATTCGGAAGGCTCGACCAGAAACTCCAGCACGCGGTGGCGGACGCCGGCTACTCGGAACCGACGCCGATACAAGCCAAGGCGATTCCCGCGCTTCTCGACGGGCGCGACCTCATAGGATGCGCCCAGACCGGGACGGGCAAGACGGCGGCGTTCATGCTCCCGATTCTGAACCGCCTGGTGCGGGAGCGCAAGGCGCGGCGCATCGGGCATCCGCGCGCGCTGATCCTCTCTCCTACGCGCGAACTCGCGGCGCAGACCGCGCGCAACGCGGAAATCTACTCGAAATACTGCAATCTGCCTCTCGCCTGCGTCTTCGGAGGCGTTTCCCAGTACGGGCAGGTCAAGGACATAAAGAAAGGCGCCGAAACCATAGTCGCCTGCCCCGGCAGGCTGATAGATCTTATGACGCAGGGCATAGTCTTCCTCGAGTCCGTGGAATGCTTCGTTCTCGACGAGGCCGACAGAATGCTCGACATGGGATTCCTTCCCGACATAAAGCGGATAATGTCCAAGCTGCCCGTGCGCAGGCAGTCGCTGTTCTTCTCGGCGACGATGCCGCCGGCGGTCCGCAAGCTCGCCGGCGAGCTCGTCCGCGATCCGGTGGAGATAACGATCGCGCCGGAGAAGCCGGCCGTCGAACAGATAGACCAGATGGCGATCTTCGCCGAGAAACCTTGCAAGGACGCCATTCTCATAGCGCTGCTCGCGGAACATCCGGAATGGACGAAAGTCATGGTGTTCGCGAAGATGCGCCACGGCGCCGACCGCATAGTGAAAAAACTCCTGCGCGCCGGAACGGCATGCGCGGCCATACATTCCGACAAGACGCAGAACCAGCGCACGAGGGCGCTCGAGGCGTTCCGGCGCGGAGAGAACAGGGTTCTTGTAGCAACCGACATAGCGAGCCGCGGAATCGACGTGCCGGACGTCTCGTGCGTGATTAACATGGATCTGCCGCTCGAAACGGAAAACTACATCCACCGCATAGGACGGACGGCCCGCGCCGGCGGATCCGGAACAGCGGTGAGCCTCGTGTCGAACGAAGAAAAACACATGCTCAAGGCGGTGGAGCGCCTCATGAAGAAGTCCGTCCGGGTGGTTCCGGCGCCGAAGACGGCGGTTCCGGCTCCGGCGTGCCAGGGAGCCGGAGCGGACGGCGCGAAGCGGCAGCAGGGCGGGAACCATCCGGCCGGCGGCGGCCGCGGGAAAGGGCGCGGCCCGCGGCAGAAGCGCAAACGCGGCTCGAACCTCGGCTTCAGGCAGAGCGACTTCCGGCGGAAAAACGGCAACGGCCTTCCGTAGGCGCCGCCCTCGCGGCCAATATGGTAGAATTGAACGAAACAGAAGCCGGCGGGAAACGCAGGCGGTACATTGGAGGTACGGAAATGGCGGAAGAAACGAAACTCTCTCGGCGCGAACTTGCCAAACGGGGCTTCACGCTCGTGGAGCTGCTCGTCGTGGTTGCCATACTCGGCATTCTCGCGACCATGGCGGTCGTCGGCCTTGCGGACAAGCCGGAGGCGGCGCGCATCAAAACCTGCGAAAGCTCGGTGCAGGCGATCAAGCAGGCGTGCCTCGTCTATGACATGGAGCGAGGCAAGATGCCAAAGTCCATGGACGATTTGCTCGTCGAAAACTCGCAGGGCGTCGCCGCGCTCGACGGCGGCGAGGGAGCCAAATACGACCCTTGGGGCAACGAGTACAAGCTCGAAGTCAAGGGCAAGAAATGCATCATAATCTCGTCCGGCCCCGACGGAGAGTTCGGCAATGAGGACGACATCCGCAGCGACAAAGTCAAGAGGCAGAAGGCGGAAAGCTGACGGCGGCTTCACGCTGCTCGAGCTTCTCGTCATCATCGGAGTGCTCGGAATCACGGCGGCGATATCCGTCGCCTCGATACAGCGTGGACGCGACGTCGCGAGAATGAAAGGCAGTGTCCGCGATGTGTTCGCCACGGTTCGCATAGCGAGGTCGTCCGCGCTTGTCACCCAGCAGCCTTGCGTGATGTCGTTCAGAACGGCGAAGAACGCCGACGGCGAATGGTGCGGCTCGGTTTCGATAGACGCCGCGAACATGCTCAAGCCGAGCGGCATAACGCGGGCGAGGACGATCGGCGGGGAATGGCGGAGCCTTTCGGAAGAGCCGGAATCCGCCGACGGAAGCGCCGGAGGGGCGCAGGGCGGCGAAACCCTGGAAGAGATACTGTTCGAGCCGGTCAGCGAAGAAGTGTTCAAGGGGATATGCATAAAGGTGCTGCTCGAAAACGAAGAGCTCGATCCGGCCTACGGCGAAGTCGATGAAGCGAAAAGATCCATGATTTCCACCTTTTCGAACGTCGACTACCTGCTCGGAAAATACCGAGAGGCCAAGAAGAAGGAAGCGGACAAAGAAAAGGCGGAAGGGGAAGCGAATGCGGCGAGCGGCGAAACCGCCGCGCAGACGGCGTCCGGCGGCGGCGACGCGGCGGAGGATAAATCCGTGGTCTGGCAGACGAACGGCAGATGCGATCCGCACACGATCTATGTCTATGCCGACGGCACCGATCCCGCGACCGATGGATGGCGCATAGAAGTGGACCGTTTCGGCGCGGCGAAAATCCACGCGCCTGGAGAAAGCGACCTGTGAAACGCGGTTTTACGCTTCTGGAAGTCATGATCGCGACCATAATCCTCGGCCTCGGGACGACGGCGATACTCTTTTCCATGAGCCAGTCGCACAAGACGATGGTCTATTCCACGTATTTCCAGACGGCGCAGGAAGTCATGGATCTCGGCGACATGGCGTTCCCGCTCGAAGACGTGAAGGACGACCGCGACCTCGACGTGAGCGAGACGAAGGCGACGGAGCTGTGGGAGAAGATCTCCGACGAAAGGCTGTCTCGCGAACAGGAGGAGAAATACCACGGCTACACGTGGGAGCGCGAAAGCCTCAACAGAAACGACGACGAGGAAATCGAACGGCTCGGCGGCCTGTACACCGTGCGCGTTACGGTAAGGTGGGGCGACAGATTCCGCGGCCACGGCGACAGCGAGAGCTACGTGACGTTCTGGAGGAAGCCGAAATGACGGCGAGACGCGCATTCACCATGCTCGAGCTGCTCGTCGCGATCGTCATACTCGGCGTCATGTCGGCGCTTGTCGCGCTGACGTTCGACAGCGTCACGAAGTCGTGGACGGCGTCGGGGGAGTACATGGACAAGATCCAGCGGTGCGACTACGCGCTGAACCAGGTTGTCAGCGGATTGAGAAGCATGTACTATCCCCACTCCGGGCAGCAGGACTACAATTACGGATTCGTGCTTTTGAACAACGGCGACGGGCAGCGGACGGGTGATTCCGACATAATAGAATGGGCGAAGACCGGCCAGGCGATCGTCGGCGGGCAGAACGCCTCGGCCGATACGGTCCACCGCGTCCAGGTGATGGTGCTGGAAGAGGGCAACCACGATTACAAGGAAGACATCAACGTCACGGGGCTTTATGCCAGGATGTGCCCCGATCCCGCGCTTAGGCCGAACGATTCGGAGGGTGCGAAGACGATAGACTACACTTTCGCGAATTCGGACATGTACCAGCCCGTCCTCGTGGCGGATGGCGTCGTCGGGTTCAACTGCCGCGTGATGAAAAGCCCCGACGACACGGCGTCGGGCGCGGACGACGCGAAGTTCGAAGACGAATGGGATTCGTCGAACTCCGTGCCCTACAAAGTCGAGCTTACGTTCTGGGTGGCGGATCCGGAGGGGCGAAGCTACAGAACGAACACGGCGCCGCTGATGAGGATAGTTAGAATACCGGTGTACGAGCAGTCGCAGGACGGCGCGAAACTGCCGGACGAGGAAAAGAAGGAAGACGAGCAGTCCGGCCGCTCGCGGCGGCGCGGCGGCGCGGCCGGGGGCCGCGGGGCGGGCGGCGGCGGAACGCGGCAGCCGTGGGGCGGTCCAGGAGGAGGAGGCGAAGCGCCTCCGCCGGGCGGAGGCGGAGCGCCGCCGCCGGCTCCGGGAGGAGGCCCGCTTTGACGAAGACAGGCACCAGACGCGCCAGCGCGCTCGTTTTCGCGATCTGGACCATCGCGGTCCTCTCCGTCATGGCGCTGTCGTTCGCATACGAGGCCAAACAGCAGGCCGGCATAAACATCTACGTCCAGCGCCGCAATCGCGTTATTCGCAAAAGTAAGGGAGTCTTCTGCCGCATCGTCTCCTGTCATGAAAACACCGGTCAGACCTTTTTCCTGACGAGCTTCGTGCAAACCATTTCTTGTCTGAAGGACGTTATCGAACCAGTCCATGCCATGAAGGTTATGGATATTGCCCATTGAAGAAACGACCAGCACCTCTGCTTCTTCTCCGCTGAGATTTTCGACCTCATAACGGAATACTGCACCCGGGATGCCTGAATCATCTGCTTTGCCGGGAATGAAAGGCGT
>JAFNRY010000209.1 GCA_017385345.1 Kiritimatiellia bacterium | reverse complement strand
GATAGACGGCATAGCCGAAAACTTCGTAGCGCTCGCGAACGACGCGCATTTCATCCTGTCGGCCGCGCGGGACGACTACGCGTACTGGATCGAACGGGACGACGGCCGCAAAGCCGGCGAAAAGGCGGTGAGGCTCGTCGCGGCGCCGCTCTCCGTGGCGGAGGATCTGGAAAAGCTCGTGTACTCCCAGAAGGATTCCGTCATACTTTCGTCAGCGACTCTCCGCGTCGGCGGCGACTTTTCGTACGCAAGCAGGCGGCTCGGGTGCGGCGCGCGCTTCAGGACGCTCGTCGCGGCCTCGCCGTTCGACTATCTTTCGCAGGCCGCGGTTTTCGCGCTCGACTGCCTGCCCGACCCGGCCGCGGCGCCGGCGGAGTACGCGGAAGCCCTCGGGGCGCTCCTGCCGCGACTGTTCGGCGCCGCGAAAGCGAGGACGCTCGTCCTCTTCACAAGCTACGAAATGATGAACGCGACGGCGGCGCGCACGCGCAGGGAGATGGGCGGCGACGGACCGGAACTGCTGGTCCAGGGAGAGGGGACCAGCCGCGAAACGATGACCAGGGCGCTCAAGGGCGGCGGCAGGGTGCTGTTCGGGGCGCAGTCGTTCTGGGAGGGGGTCGATGTGGCCGGCGAAGCGCTTTCGTGCGTCGTGGTGGCGAGGCTGCCGTTTCCGCCGGCAGGGGATCCGATCGTGGAGGCGCGCGGCGAAAAGATAGCGCGCGAAGGAGGCAGCGCGTTCCGCGACTACTCGCTGCCGGAGGCCGCCATAAAATTCCGTCAGGGCTTCGGGCGCCTGATACGCTCGCGCCGCGACCGCGGCGTGGTGGTGATAACCGATCCGCGCATCGTCACGAAAAACTACGGCGCGGTGTTCCGCAGATCGATACCGGCGAGCGTGCGCACAGTCTCGAGCGAAAAGGAGCTTCTGGAGAAAGTGGAGGGATTCTGGGAATGACGGCCGCGCGGCGAGGCGGCGCGAGGCTGGCGGCGGCCCGCGCCCTGCTGGACTGGATGGAAACGGGGCGGCGGCCGGCCGTGCCGCGGGACTGCCCGGCCGAATCGCGCCAGTTCGTGCAGGACCTGCTCTACACCAGCGTCAAGCGCGGCAGGGCGGCCAGGGCCGCGCTCGGGCCGTTCGTCTCGAAATGGCCGGGCGGAATCGCGGGGGCGCTTCTCGAAACCGGCGCCGTCCAGCTTCTGTACATGCCCGAAATACCGGCGTTCGCCGCGGTGGACGAAACCGTGGAAGCGGCGAAACTCGCCGGGAGGAACGTACCGGCCGGCCTCGTCAACGCCGTATTGCGCAACCTCGAGCGGAACAAGGCGGCGGCGGCGGAGCGCCTCGCGGCGGAGCCGCTCCACGTCAGGGAAAGCCACCCGCGCCGGCTCGTGGAGCGCTGGACGGAGGACTTCGGCGCGGAGGCGGCCGAGAAAATCGCAAAGTTCGACAACACGCCCGGCGAGACATGGCTGCTCCACCGCGACGGGCGGCGCGAAAAACTCGAACGCGGGCGCGCCGTCGAATCGCTGCCGGGATATGCGCAGGGGGACTTCATCGTCCAGGATCCGAGCCAGGCAGACGCCGTCGGCATGTTCGACTTCGCGCGGGCTCCGGAGCTGCTCGACCTGTGCGCGGCGCCAGGCGGGAAGACGATCCAGGCGGCGTTCGCCGGCGCGCGCGTCACGGCCTGCGAAATCAACCCCGGACGCCGCAAGACGCTCGAGGAGAACATCGAAAGGACGAAGACCGGGAAAGACGTGGCGATACTTTGCGAACCGCCGCCCGGCGCGCTTTTCCGCAACATACTCGTCGATGCGCCGTGCTCCAACACGGGCGTCATGCGCAAGCGGCCCGACGCGAGATGGAACTGGAGCGAACGGAAGACGGCGCAGCTCGCCGCGCTGCAAGCGGAGCTGCTCGACAAGGCGGCGGCCTTCGCCGCGCCGGGCGCGACGCTCGTATATTCCACGTGCTCGATCGACCCGCGCGAAAACAGGGAACAGGCGGAGGCGTTCCTCTCGCGCCACGGCGACTTCGCGCTCGTGCGCGAATCGGCAAAGCTGCCCCACGCGGACGGATGCGACGGATCCTACGCCGCCGCCATGGAGAAACGCCAATGATCGTGCTCGGAATCGACACTTCGCTGCGCTCGACGGGATACGGCGTCGTCGAATCGGCCGGCAGCGCACTCGCCGCGCTCGACTACGGAAACATCCCGAACGGCCGCGACACGCCGGTTCCGGAATGCCTCGGGCGGATATACCGCAAAGTCTCCGCTCTCGTCGAACAATGGAAACCGGACGCGATAAGCGCGGAAAAAGTGATATACGGGAAAAACGCGAACACGATGCTCGTGCTCGGCGAAGCCCGCGGCGCGGTACTGACCGCGGCCGCGATGGCCGGCCTGCCCGTCGCGGAATACGAACCGCGAAGAGTGAAAATGTCCGTCTGCGGACGCGGACTGGCCGAAAAAATCCAGGTGCAGCGGATGGTGAAGACGCTGCTAAAACTCGGCGAAACGCCGCAAAACGACGCCGCCGACGCGCTCGCCCTCGCAATTTGCCACATATGGAACCGCAATCTATGGTACAATAACTCACGGCTATGAGCGACATGGAGGGGCAGAGGGCCAAAATCGAAGGGCACTACAGGACGATATCGCCGAAGCTCGTCAACTGGCTTGCGGCGACGGGTTCTTCGTACGCGGAAGCCTGCGATCTCGTCCAAGAGGTCTTCCTGCGCATATGGAAGATGCGCGACGACCTCGTCGACAACGACGCGTCCGTCAGCGGACTCGCTTTCACGATAGCCAGGAATCTGCGGAAGAACCTGGTTCGCGACAACAAGCGGCTGTCGTTCGTCGAAGAGATACGCGAAGAGGACGCCGGCGCCGCGGATCCGGCCGCGCTGCCTTCCGAAACAAAGGAGAGGCGGGACGAACTGCGCGGCAAGCTGACCGCCGCCTTCGCAAAACTTCCGCCGCAGCTGCGCGAAGCCTACACCCTTTTCCAGATCGGCCGGCAATCCATCCGCGAAATCGCGGCGGGAGCGGGCATTTCCGAAAATCTCGTCAAAGTCCGCATTTTCCGGGCAAAAGAAAAGCTACGCGCGATTCTCGCGGAATCAGGTGTAACCTTGGACGCCTGAGCGTGTAGTCGATTTGAAAAGGAGATGCAACAATGGACATCGGAATAAACGCAAACGCGGGCAGAGCCGCCGGAAGCCGGCTCGACGGCGCGACTGCGGCGGGGACGCCCGCCGCGGAGGCGGCGGGCCAGGGCGCCGGGAACGCCAGGATCCAGCCGGAACTCACCATCACGCGCGCAAACGTTTCGACGCAAGACATAGAGGCGGCGACCATTCCGGAGTCGGCGCTGTCGCTCGACGACACGCTGGGCAAACTCGTATCGGGGGCTTTCAATCTGCCCCCGCCCCCGCCGCCGGCCTTCGACTGAACGGAAACCGGCGAAAAAAAACATACAGAACGGCAAGACGCAGACAATGACTACGTACAAAACGAACGGGACCTGCTCGCGGGCCATAAACTTCGAGGTAGAGAACGGAATACTGACCAAATGCGAGTTCATCGGCGGCTGCCCGGGGAACACGGCCGGCGTCGCGAAACTCGCCGTAGGCCGCAAGACCGGGGACGTGATCGCCCTTCTCAAGGGAATACAGTGCCGCAACGGGACTTCCTGCCCCGACCAGCTTGCAAGAGCGCTCGAGCAGGCGTAGGACGCGCTAAAGGCCGCGGTGGATCGAAGCGGCCAGAACCGACAGGCCGAAGATTGCCGCGGTCTCGGCGCGCAGAATCGCCGGGCCGAAGCTGCAGGGTCTGGCCGTGCGGGCCAACGCGGCGGCTTCTTCAGGCGTAAAATCGCCCTCGGGTCCCACGAAAACCGAAAACGGCCGCCCCTGCGCGGCGGCGCCGGCGCGCACGGCGGCTTCGATGCAATCGAGAAGAGGCGGCGGCGGCGGATCGGAGAGGATTCCCGCGAAACAAACGGTATTTCCGGCGAGCGCCAAGGCGTCCGCGAACTCCGCGGCCTCGTCGATTTCCGGCAGCCAGACGGCGCCGGACTGCCTTGCGGCGTCCTCCGCGATCCGGAGCCAGCGCTCCCGTTTCGCGGCCCGGTCGCCCGGCGCGATGCGCACAATGGTCCTTCCGGAAAGCACCGGAACGATGCGCGAGACCCCGAGTTCCACCGCCTTGGCCACGGTCCAGTCCCATCTCTGACCCTTGGTAATGCAGGCGAACAAGACCGGCGCTTCGGCGGGGCGCCGGCCGCGGAAGACAGGTTCGCCGGCCGGGACGAGACGGCCTTCCCCCTCGCAGCGGAAGAGCCGCGTGCCGCCGCGCCCGTCGAAAAGCTCCATCTCCTCCCCGGCTTTCGGGCGCACCGCGCGCAAATGCGCCGCGGCGGAGCGCGAAAGCGCGGGACTGGACGAAAGAAGCGTCTCCGTATCTACAGGCAGCCTGTGCATCTGAGCAGCGCGTCTATTTGCGGGTCGCGGCCGCGGAATCTTCTGAACACGTCGAGCGCCCCGAGGCTGCCTCCAAGTGCGAGCACCGTCTCGCGGTAGCGCCGGCCGGTCTCGCGCACGGCCTCGTCGTCGTCCAGCCCCGCCTCCTCGAACGCGCCGTAGCAATCGGCGCTCATGACCTCGCTCCACTTGTAGCTGTAATAGCCGGCGGCGTAGCCTTCGCCGCCGAATATGTGGGTGAAGGAACGGAGGAAGGCGTCGCCTTCCACCATCGGAGTTCCGAAACGGAGGAACGTCTCGCGCTTTACCGCGTCGGCGTCGGCCGGAACCGCGGGCCCGTGCAGCAGCATATCCGTCGCGGCGAACGAAAGCTGTCTTCTGCACGCCGTCGCGGCGCGGAAGTTCTTCGCGGCCTTCACCTTCGCCTTGAGCCCGCCGGGAACGGCGATCCCGGTCCTGCCGTCGAGGCACCAGTTCTCCATGAACTGCGAGGCAATCTCCACCGCGTCCCACTCCACGAGGTTGATGCCGGCGGCGTCTTCCTCGCCGACGCGCGTCAGCATGCACTGGAGGGCGTGTCCGAATTCGTGAAAGACCGTTTCGACTTCGCGCATCGCCAGATAGGTCTTTCCGGCGGCGTCCGGCGGCTTCACGTTGAGAACGGCGAGGGCCAGCGGTTTCGCGCCCGTCCGGTCATTCCTGTTGCGCAGTTCGTTCATCCACGCGCCGCCGCGCTTCAACCCGGGGCGCGCGTACGGATCGAGATAGAAATTGGCCACCGTCCGCCCGTCTTCGATTATGTCGTAGAACCGGACGTCGGGATGCCACACGGACGGCTTCGAATCCCCGGTGCGCTCGGCCACTTCGACGCCGAAGAGGAAGCGGACGATCCTGAACAGGCCGTCGAGGACGGCCGAGAGTTCGAAATGCTTTTTGAGTTCGCTCTCGCTGTACGAGTATTTTTCCTTCTTCAGTTTTTCCGCGAGGAACGACACGTCCCACGGCATCACCGGACCGGCCGCGGGATCCTGCACGGAAGCGAGCTCCTCGGCCTCGGCCGCCGCCGGCGCGGCTGTCGCCTCGTCCAGCCTGCGGATGAGATCCATGACCGCGTCTTTCCCGGGGGCGCACTTGACGGCGAGGGACTTGGCGGCGAAATCCTCGAAGCCGAGGAGCGCGGCCGCCTCCTTGCGCAGCTTCAGGATCTCCGCTATGCGGGCCTCGTTGTCCGGCGCCCTCGTCGCGCGCGCCTTGCAGAGGACCTCGCGGACTTCGCGATCCTCGCACTCGCGCATGGTTTCCGTGTAGGACGCGTCGTCGATCGCGTAGGTGCGGCCGTCTTTCTCGAACTTGAACGCGGCTGTGGCGTCTATCACGGCGTTTCCGAAGTCCGAATAGAGTCTGGCGAGGGCGGCCTGGATTTCGTTGAATCTCTCCCTCTCGCGGCCCTCGAGAGCCACGCCGGCGAGTTCGGCGTCGGCTATCATTCTGTCGAGAATCCTCGCTTTGGCGTCGGGTTCGCCCGCGGGGCGCGGGGCGAGCGCGGCCCGCGCGCGCTTGGCTTTGGCGTAGAGGATCCCGCTTTGAGACACCCTGAGCGCGAATGCGACCGCCCTCTCCCGAAACGTCTCCTCGGTGCGCCGCCACGCGGAGGAGTTCATGACGCCAAGCATATGGTGCACGACGCCCCACTCGCGCCACAACTCGCGGGTGGCGTCGTCGAGCGGCGGCACGAGGCTTTCGTAGTCGCGGCCGGCCGCATCGTCGCGTTCTATGGCCGAGACGGCGGCCTCCGCCGCCTCGAAAAGCCCCGGAAGCCGGGCCGCGACGCCCTCCGCGGAAATCGCCCCCCAGTCGGGGAATGCATTCACGTCCGCCATCGGCCCCTCCTCAAATCGCCTCTCTGTCGGCAAGGGCGGACACGAAGAGGGCCTTTATCGTATGCATCCTGTTCTCCGCCTCGTCAAACACCTTCGAGTATTCCGATTCGAAAACCTCGTCCGTAACCTCGAGCGCTCCGGTCGTCTTCGTCACTTCCGTCTCGTTGTCGTGGAAAGCCGGAAGGCAGTGCAGGAACATGAGCTTTCCGCCGGCGTTGCCGGTAGCGCGCATGAGATCCATGTTGATCTGGTACGGACGCAGCAGCGCTATCCTTTCCGCCGTCTTCGCCTCTTCGCCCATGGACACCCACACGTCGGTATAGACGACGTTCGCGCCTCTAACTCCCTTGACCGGGTCTTCCTCGACGCGGATTCCGCAACCGTTGCGCCTCGCGACCTCCGCGGACTCTGCGAGGATCGCTTCGTCGGGCCGGAGTTCGCGTGGCGCGCAGCAGACGTATTCCATGCCGGCCTTGGCGCAGCCCATCATGAGCGAATTCGCCACGTTGTTGCGTCCGTCGCCGACGTACGCGACGGTGCAGCCGTCGAGGGAGCCGAACGTTTCCTTGATGGTGAGCAGGTCGGCCAGGATCTGCGTCGGATGGTAGTCGTCGGTCAGTCCGTTCCAGACGGGCACGCCGGACCACTTTGCGAGCTCCTCGCAGGATTTCTGCGAAAAGCCGCGGAAGAGGATGCCGTCGTAGATGCGGCCGAGCACGCGCGCGGTGTCCTTGACGCTTTCCTTCTTGCCGAAATGTATGTCTGGCCGCGTCAGATACTCGGCTCCGCCGCCTTCGTCGCGCGCGGCGATCACCGAGGAATTGCGCGTGCGCGTCGAGCTTTTCTCGAAGATGAGGGCTATGTTCTTCCTATGCAGCAGGTCCCCGCGGACGCCGGCGCGCCGGCGCGCTTTCAACTGGCCGGCGAGATCGACGAGATCGAGCATTTCGGCGTCCGAAAACGAAGCGAGCCGCATCAGCGAGCGCCCCTTCAAGCTGTCCATCCATTTCAGCATTTGGATCCTCCGTCCTTTCTTTTATTCAAACCGCCCGGTGTAGGCCTCGACGCCCTTGTTGTCGATCATGGCTTTGAAGAAAGCGTCCGCCGCGGCGTTCACGGCCCTGTCCCAGGGGCGCGGGCCGCCGACGAGCTGCACGACCCAGAGCTTGAGCTGCTTCTTGTGCCAGTTGACGACGCAGTTCGTGCCCCACGCCCCGCCGTGCCCGAACCACTCGTTTTCGCCGTCTTTCTTCGGCGCGGTCAGTCCGAGGGAGTAGCCGCCCATGTTGTCCGGCCGCGTCGTCACGGCGAGCAGGTTTTTCACCGTTTCCTCCTTGAGGATCCTCGCGCCGTTTTCGCCGACGCCGAGATTCATGAGCATCTTGTAGAACTTGAGCTGGTCGCGCGCGGTCGTCCAGAGCCCGGCGCCGGCGGAGGCGAACACGCGGTCGTCGCCGTACGGGCGGCGCATGCTCTCGTGGTCTTTGCGCCATTTGGCCGGCGCGCCCTTTGCGCAATCGTACATCTCGACCTTAGTCTCGAGCGCCTCCTCGCCAGGGCGGAAGGTGGAATCCTCCATGCCGAGCGGATCGAAGACTTCGGCTTTGAGATAGTCCTCCCAGCGCATTCCGGTTACGACCTCGACTATCGCCGCGCCGATGTCTATTCCGATATTGGAGTAGGAATCCCGCGTGCCCGGGTCGAAGCGCAGCGGCACTCCCGCCGCCACGGCCGCGGCGCTACGCAGCGGCATCCGGCGGGCCCAGCCGCCCATGCTGGTGTAGTTGGGAACCTCGAAAGCGAAGCCTCCAGTGTGGTTCTGCGTCATTCTGATAGTCAGAACAGTCTTGGCCGGCCTTACAATGGTCATATCCTTGCCGTCGGCGCCTTTGACCTTCTCGGCGACCGTCAGGTTCTTGAACTCCGGAAGGTATTTCGAGACTGGATCGTCGAGCGATATCTTCCCTTCTTCGACGAGCTTGGCGATCGTCACGCCGCAGAAGCCCTTGGTCTGGGAACACTGCATGAAATGGTCGTCGAGGGTGATGGGCCGCTTGGCCGCCGCGTCCGAATAGCCGACGCACGCCGTTTCCTGGACGCCGTTGTCGTAGAAGATCGAGATGGCCCCGGGCAGTTCGCCGCTCTCCACGTACGGCGCGAGCGCGTCTGCGGCGAACGTCGTTCCGCTTTCCTTCGCGCCTCCGCCGCCGACGGTAAAGCACCCGGCAAGAGCCGCCGCCCCCGCCATCGCCAGCAATGCGTTCAACTTCATCTTTCTTCCCTCCATTTGTTTTCTTGTGACAAACCGTTTCCCTGCGCGCCGTTCTCCTGCCGCTCGGCGACGGCGCGGGCTTTGCAGAAGCCGAGGACCGCCATGGCCGCGATCGTGGCGGTTTCGGTCCTCAAAACCCTTCCGCCGAGAGAGAAGCGTCGGAACCCCTTCGATTCGAGAAGCTCCACCTCTTCGTCGAGCCAGCCGCCCTCCGGGCCGATCGCCAAAAGGCATCTTCCGCCGCAGCCCGGGACGGGCGGCAGCTCCGCCTGCGGCGACGGATGGGCCACCACGCGGAACGCATCGTCCACGAACATCGCGGAGAGCTCGTCCTCGACGAAACGCCTGAAGTTGCGGCGAAGGACGATCTCCGGAAGGATCGAAGCGCCGGACTGCACGAGCCCTTCCACGAGAAGCGGCCTGAAGTTTTCCTCCTTGAGCACGGTCGCGCCCCAGAAATCCTTTTCCACTTTCCCGGCGCCGACGATCGCGATCCTCCCCGCCCCCAGGGCGGCGAGCTGCGGCAGGAGGCGTTTGAAAGCCCGCGGACGCGGCGGCGCCAGTATCACGTCCGCCCACGGCCTGGCGCTCTCGACGTCGTGCGAGACGCGGACCGTCACGGTGCGCCCCTCTATCGCCGATATGCGCCCGGTGCCGATCTTCCCGTTTATCTCGCCCGTCTTGAGAATCTGCCCGACCTCGCCGTGGAGGACGTCCAGCACGTGGGCCGCCCGGTCCCCCGAAAACTCTACGTAGCCGTTTTTTATTTCGGCGGTCTCGAACAGTATGCGGTTCATCCGTCTATCTGTTGGCGGCGGCGTGCGCCTTCTGCTCGGCGGCCCATTCCGCCGGAAGGGCGGCGTCGAACGCGGCGGTCGCCAGATCCACCTCGAAAAAGCCTTCGTAGGCGTCCGCGCCGTTCAATCCCTTCAATGAAAATCCGATGCGCCTCGCGCCGTCCGGCGTCCGCCCGTATATTTCCAGCGTCTGCCCGCGGTACAGATTCTTCAGCCGCGCGGGATAGGCTTCCGCCTTGCTCGCGGCGGGGAACACGATCCTGAGGTCGGTCAGCACGGGATCGCGGAATCTTCCGGCCATGGATTCGATGCCGGATCCCGCCTGCGACCTGTCGCCGGAATGCACGAAGCCTTCTCCGCGGTTTCCGTGGGTCAGGATGTCTATCAACTTTCTATTCGCCGTCTTTTTGACGCCGTACATGTACAGCGACACCAGGCCGTCGTTCAGCGCGGTGAAGCGGGAGATGATCTTCGACGTCGCGGTGACGCCCGTGTTGGCGTCGCCGTCGGTTATGACGAGGGCCACTATGGGCCTCGCCGGGTCGCGCGGCAGTTTCAGGACCGACGCCATGGAGGCGAACACGTCCGTCCTGCCGTGCGCCGCGAGATTCGACATCCACTTCTCCGCCGCGTCGTAGGAGGCGGCGTCGCAGTCCCGCCATTGCCCGAAGGCGTATTCGAACTTGTCGCGGAACGCCACGAGATTGAACCTGTCGCCGGAGTTCATGCAGGAGCGCAATACCTGCCGCGCCGCCTCGCGGCAGCTTTCGAGGCGGTCGTTCGCGATCGATCCGGACGCGTCGAAAAGGACGACCATGTCCTTCGCGACGATCGGCAGCGATTCGTCCGGGGAAAGCGAAACCTTGAAATAAATCCAGTCTCCGGCCTTGGCGGAACGCGCGGCGACGGAGACTTTCTTCTCGAGGGGGCCGGCGTCCCTGAGGTCGAGCAGCGCGCGAACGGCGTCCTTCTCCCTCTCCACGACTTTCTCGTCGAGCGACGGCATGACGGCCGAGGTGTCGAGCGACGAAAGTATCTCGTCCGCGGAAAGCCGCGGCGAAAGGCTGTCGAAGGAAGACGCTGGGGAATCCGCAAGCCGGTTCCCGCCGGCCGCGGAATCCGGGGCCGGCAGTTCGATATCCTCGAGCGGCTCGGCCGGCGGCGGCGGTTCCGGCTGCGCGGCGGCGGAGGACTGTCCGGCGGGCGCGGAAGCGCGGATCGTGAACATCCCGTTTTTTTCGAGCGCGTCTCTTTCCCGTCCCGGAACGATTCCCGGAAGCGCGACTACGACCCCCTCGCTCTCGGAACTGGGAGGCGCGGAATCGAACACCGTCGGCGCGAGCGGGGGATTGGCGTCCGGCAGCAGGACGGCCTCCGGCGGCGGAGCCGCTTCGCTCCCCGCTTCCGTTTCGTTTTCCGGGGCGAAAGCCGAAAACGCGCCGGAAGGCCGTTCCGGAGACGGAGCCTTGTCTGCCGACGCCGCGTCGGCCGCGGACGGGGATTCGGCGGCGGGCGCGGCGGCGCCGGGCGCGGGTTCATCGTCCCGTCCGGCGGTTTCCGGCGGCGCCTTGACGAATCTCGCGGGCATTCTCGCCCGGGATCTCGCGCCGGATCCGCTGATATGCGTCATGACCTGCGGCTCGAAATAGAACATTCCGGCCATGTGCGCCGCGACCGAAAGGATCAGCGCGGCCAAAAAGAACGCTCCGCCGCCGGAATCCCTCATTTCGACTCCTCCGGATGCGCGGCCAGAATCTTCGCGGCCTCCGCCGCCTCGGGCGAATTCGCGAACAGGGACGAAACCACCGTGGCGTACGCGCAAGCGCCCTGCGCGTCGCCGGCACCGTCGCGGCAGCGCGCGAGCCAGAGATACGCATTGGCGCGGCGGCCAGCGTCGTCCCGCCCCGGATTGAGCGACACGGCCTCCTTCAGATGCTTCTCGGCCTCCGCGGTTTCGCCCGAGCGCGCGAGCAGCACGCCGAGCGAGAGCGAAGCGGTCTTGGCGTCGGCGGTGCGGACGTTCTCCGCCATCGCCTGCCTGTACGCGCCGACGGCGGCGGAGAGATTGCCGGCGGCCGAATTGGCGTCGCCGAGCAGCGCGAAGGCGCACTGCCTCCATTCGGGGGTCTTGGAAATAGCGGCCAGTTCGGCGCCGTAAACGACGGCGGCGGAAGCCGCCGCGGCGGTCCCCGCCTCCGGCGAATCGAGCAGGAAGCGCGCGACGGACCGGAGTTCTGCGCCGTCCATGCGTTTCGCGGCTCCGTCCGCCGCGAGCTCCACCCACGCCTTTGCCGCCTCGTCGTCGCGGCCGGCCTTCTGCGCGGCGGAGGCCAGGAAGATGCGCGCTTCAAGAGCCTCGCCGGCGCCGACGCCCTCGGCGAGGGCCCGGGAGTACGAGGCCGCGGCCTGTTCGTCGAGCCCAAGCCGCGCCGCGGCGTAGCCTCGCCAGTACAAAGCCTCTCCTTTGCGGCCCGGCGCCAGAAGCTCCGGATTCCCGCCGGCTATCGCGAGCAGTTCCGCGAGCGCGAGCTCGGCGGGGCGCCACCTGGAGGCGCGTATGTCTATCGCGGCCTTCCTGAACAGCGCCTCCGCCGCCGCGGCGGTCGCCGGATGTTTGCGCGCCGTGTTCGCGTACGCCTCGGCCGCGGCGTCCGGAAGCGAATTCTTCTCGTACGCCCACGCAAGCGTCAGGGCGTCGGCCGGCGAACCGGAAAGTTCGGCGCAGCGCCTGGCCGCGGCGAGAAAGGCGGCGGAATCGCCAGACTTCTCGGCGGCGAAGCGGTCTGCCGCGGCGAGGGGCAGCTCGAGCTTGGAGAAATACTTGCCGTCCGGACGGGAATTGCGGTACTTGGACGCGAGAAGCTTCGTGCGCGCCATGTCGCCGGTCCGGTAGGCGCACATGGCGAGAATGTAGGCGGCGTCGTCCGTCTCCCCTCCTTCGCACAGGGCCGCGGCCTCTGCGTACCTGCCGGCGAGGTATTCGCTCCATGCGGCGAAGTTCAGCGCGGCGGGGGTCTGCGCGTCGGAAGGATAGGCTTTGGCGTACTTCTTGTAGAGGGCGGCGGCCTCGTCGTACCGCTTGCCGGCGTATGCGGCGGAGGCGGCGAGATACAGGGCGCGGGGAGCCAGCTCCGGGTCGCCGGAGCGGTGTATCTCGAGCAGTTCGCCGATGGCGGCGCGGCGCTCCTTCGCGTCCGCCGCATTCGAGAGCAGCGCGGCGCGGCGGAGGCGCGCGTACGGCGCGTAGCGCCCGTCCGGCTCCACCTCGGCGCATTTCGCGAGGGCCGCGGCGTCGGAAGTCTCCACGCCGAGGTGGTACAGGGCGGCGGCGCGTATGCCGGAAGGCGTGGCATCGGTGTCGAGAAGTCGGAGCGCCGCCGCCTTCTCTTCGGGGGACGAGGACAGGGCCTTCATCAGGCGCGCCCTCGGAACGTGGCGCGAAAGCGGATGTTTCGCCAGAAGTTCGCCGTACGCTTCCGACGCGCCGGCGAGGTCCCCGTCCGCGCGGCAGCATTCCGCCAGACGGAATAGGAGTTCGTCCTGGGCGATGCCGTCCGCGCCGCGCAGCGCGGCGTATTCGGCCTTGGCGCCCTTCCTGTCGCCGCGACCGAACATGCGGTCGGCCATTGCGAGCCGGTCGGCGGGCAGAATCGCAGCGGAGGCGAAGACGACCGCCGCGACTGCGGCGAAGAACGTCATCTACCGCCTCCCGCGGCCCCGGCGGGCGCTCCGCCGCCGCGTCCGTCGTCCGCCGTCGCGAGCGCGAAGTTCCACACGCCCGCCGAGCGGCACGCGTCCACCGTCTTCACGAGCGATTCGTACTTGGCTTCCTTGTCCGCCCGTATTATGACGGCCTGGCCCGGATAGAACTTGGCGATGCGGGCCAGTCTCGAACCGAGCTCTTCGAGGGATATCTGCGCGCCGTTGACGCGGACCGTCCCGTCCTTCGCTATGTTCGCGACGATTTCGCCGGGGAGCCTGTCCGGCTCGTCCGCCGTCGTGGCGGACGGGAGCTGAATGGAGATTTCGTTCTCCCATTGCGAAAAGACGCTCGAAGCGACGAAGAAGCAGAGCAGCAGGAAAATGACGTCGAGCATGCCTGCAAGCGAGACCTGCGCGGTCCTGCGGGAAGACAAATCAGGCGAAAATCTCATCTGCCTTCTCCTCGAGCGCGGCGACAAGTCCGGCCGCCCTGCGGCGCAGCAGCGCGTGGAACGCCTGCGCCGGAATCGAAATGGCGAGGCCGAAAATGGTCGTCACTATCGCCTGCGACACGCCCTGCGCCAGAACAACAGGCTTGGCCCCGGCGGTGACGTCGGCCGCGATGCCGCCGAACGCGCTGAACATTCCCAGGACCGTGCCGAGAAGGCCGACCAGCGGGGCGAGGGCCGCGATGTCAGCGAGCCAATCGACGGCCGAATACAGCCTCGCTGCGATTCTCGCGCCTTCGGCCTCCGGATCCTTCGACGCCTTGAGGGCCTCGACGGAATTGCGCAGGAACGCGCCGCGCCGCTGCGTGAACAGAATGTAGAGGACCGTTGCGAGAGCCGCGACCGATAGAAACGCGAGCACCCACATCAGAGGCCCGCCGTATTCCCACGCCTGCCCGAATGTAACGTCCCCGCCCGCGAATGTGTTTTTCGTTCCCATGCCGCCTCCGTATGCGTCTTTACCTGCCTTGTCTTTCTCCGTTTCCCTAAATCAGTGTTTGAAGCTGCGCTGGCCGGTGAACACCATGGCGACGCCGGCTTCGTTGCAGCACTCGATTACGTCCCAGTCGCGAATCGCGCCGCCGGGCTGGACGATCGAGGTTATGCCCTCTCGTATGCCGACTTCCGCGCCGTCCCGGAACGGGAAGAACGCGTCCGACACCATCGCGCAGCCGGGAAGCCCGCCCTTCTCGGCGCGCGTCCGCTCCATAGCCTCCGCCTGCTTCCTGGCGCCGTCCTCTTCGCCGAATGCGAGGCGCAGCTCGTTGTACGGCTTGCCCCACTTCTCCCAGCTCAGCCAATCCGCGTGCTTCACGTACGCCTTGTCGCGCGCAATCTCTGCGACGCCTACGCGGTCCTGCTCGCCGGTGCCGATGCCGACCGTCGCGCCGTCCTTCACGTACAGCACGCTGTTCGAAGTGACGCCGGCTTCCACGAGCCAGCCGAAAAACAGGTCTTCGAGCTCCTTCGCCGTCGGTTCGCGCGCTATGGAATAATCCCTGTACGTCGTCTCGCCGGTCGCCTTGTCCACGATCTTGCGCCTGCACTCCGCCTTCAGGAAATCGGCCGGGGACTTGGCGGCCACCGCGAACGACGTCTGCACCACGACGCCTCCGTCGATGAGCGACTTGAAATCGAGGGTTCTGAGGCCGACGTAGTCCTGGAGCCGCGCCATGTTGCGTATGCGGAAGACGCGCAGGTTCTTCTTCGCCGCGAAGATGTCCATGACCCCCGGCTTGAAATCGGGGGCGACCACGACTTCGGCGTAGTTTTCCGCGATGAGCTTCGCCGTCTCGACGTCGCATTCGCGGTTGAGGGCGATGGCGCCGCCGAAAGCCGCGAGGCGGTCCGCCTTGTTCGCGCGGAAGTAGGCCTCCGCCAGCGACGAACCGGTCGCGACGCCGCACGGGTTGTTGTGCTTGACGATCACGGCCGCCGGCTTTGCGGAAAGGTAGCGCAGTATGTTGAGGGCGTTGTCCGTGTCGGTTATGTTCGTCTTGCCGGGGTGTTTGCCGCTCTGCAGGAGTTCGGGGACGGAGGCGAGATGGCGGCCCGGCTGCACCATTTCGACGTCGCCGAGCGAGAAGTTGCCGGCGACGAGCCGGTAGAGCGCCGCCTCCTGGCCCGGGTTCTCCCCGTAGCGCAGGCCCTTCGACTCGCCGGCCACCGTCCACTTCGTCTTTTCGTAGAAGAACGTCTGGCGCTCCCCGCCTTCTTCGAACGTTATTTCCATCTTCGACGGAAACCTGTCCGTCTCGATCGTCTTGTACGCGGCTTTCAAATCTTTCATGGTTGCAATTATAGCAAAAAGCGGCGGGGCGTTGCCGCCCCGCCGCCTTCCGCCTTCGCGAACCCGCGTCACTTCCCGAAGCTGTAGAGATCGAGCTTCCTGTATTTGGTGTGGAGAAGGCGGTGCGCCTTCTCGCCGCCCTGCGCGCCGGTCTTGCTGT
>JAFNRY010000208.1 GCA_017385345.1 Kiritimatiellia bacterium | reverse complement strand
TGTAAAGTTATCGCACAAAGCGAGTGAATAATCGACATGCCGATATACAAGATGTTCGTCCCTCCAACGCAAAAAAAGCGCGGCGCTAATCGAACACGACACGATTGGCCATGCCGCAGAAAAGGAAGACTTTGTCTCCAGGGCGGCGCCGGGTGAAACCGCTTTCACGGATTATTGCGCGGAATCCGGATGGTTCAAGCAGCACGTGAACGAGAGTCTCGCTGCCGAGAGACTCGATGAAATCCACCTTGGCCGGGAACACGTCCCCGTCGCCGTCACCACCGCGGCTTTCGAGCAGAGACAGATTCTCGGGGCGGATGCCTACGGTTTTCGAAGGCGACAGAACGCCCGGCGGAAAAAGATTCATGGGCGGCGTTCCTATGAAGCCAGCCACGAAAACATCGGCGGGGCGCGAATATATCTCCATGGGCGGGGCCGCCTGCCGTATTCTCCCGCCCGACATGACGACAATACGTTCGCCCATCGTCATGGCCTCGACCTGGTCGTGAGTGACATATATCATCGTCGCTCCGAGCCTGTTGTGGAGGCGGATGATCTCGGCCCGCATTTCGACGCGCATTTTCGCGTCGAGATTGGACAGCGGCTCGTCGAAAAGAAAAACCGAAGGCTCCCGGACGATCGCTCGGCCGAGCGCCACGCGCTGGCGCTGCCCGCCCGAAAGCGCCTTCGGCAGGCGATCCATGTACGGAACAAGCCCGAGCGACTCCGCAACGCCTTCCACGCGGCGGCGAACCTCGTTTTTCGGCACGCGCCTGAGTTTCAGCGCGAACGACAGATTTTCCCGCACGGTCATGTGCGGATACAAGGCGTAGTTCTGGAACACCATCGCAATATCGCGATCCTTCGGCGGCAGACGCGTCACATCCGCGCCGGCGATGGAAATACGGCCCGAATCCGGCGTTTCCAGCCCGGCGACCATGCGCAAGGTTGTTGACTTGCCGCAGCCCGACGGCCCGACGAGCACGAGAAACTCTCCGTCGCGCACCGTCAGAGAGAACGAATCCACCGCAGGGCGCTCGCCCTTCGCGTAGATCTTCGTCACGTTCTCGAAAACGACTTCCGCCATATGCGAACCCCGCTACTGCGAAATCCTGTAGGAGACGGCCCTTCTAAGCGTCAGCGGATCGGAATAGGCGACCGCGGAATCGGCGGGGAGGCCGAACGCGAGACGCGTAATCCTGACGCCCGTCGGCTTGAGCATCTCCGCCGCGAACCCGGCGGTCGCGTCACCGTCCATATCGGTGGACAAAGCCAGAAGCACCTCCGAAAAGCCTTCTCTCGCAACGCGGGAAGCGACTTCGCGGACCGAGGCCTCGGCCGCGGTCCGGCCGCGCGAAGAAGAAAGTTTCCCGCCGAGAGCGTGGTAACGGCCCTTGAACGCGCCGGACGCCTCGATCGCCGCGATGTCCGACGGATCCTCGACGACGCACAGCATGGAGCCGTCGCGCAGAGGGTCGGTGCAAAGCCTGCATGGATCGGCGTCTTTTTCCGTCAATCCGCCGCAGCGCGAACATCTGCACACCCTCTCGCGCACGGCATCGAGCGCGGCGCGCAGAGGATCGGAAAGACGCGCCGGCTCGCGGGCGAGCGCCATGGCGGCGCGCGAAGCCGATCTGCGGCCGAACCCGGGCAGCCTGGAGAGAGCCTGTGCAAGCGCGTCTATGGCTCCGGCCAAGGGGGAAGCCTCACTTTCCGCCGAACAATCCGCCGGCGCCGCCCATCAGGCGCTGCATTTCGGCCTGGGTCGCTTCGCGCGCCTTCTTCAGGGCGCCGTTCACCACGTTCAGGAGCATCGTCTCGAAGCGCGCCGGCTTGCCGGCCTTCACCTCGTCGTACGCACCCGGCTCGAACTTGATCTCCGCTATCGTCATGTCGCCTTTTGCGGTCACCGTTATGCCGCCGTTGGAGTGCGACACCGATATCTTCTGTATCTCGCTCTGGATTCTCTTCGCCTCGGAGCGCATCTTCATAGCGTCCTTGATCTGGTCGAACATTCCCATTTTCCTTGTTCCTTTCCTTTTTCCTGCCGCGCCGCGCTTCCGGATTTCAGAATTTTTCTCCGGAAAGCTCCTCGAACGCTTTGATGTAGATGTCGCGAGTGCGCCCGATCACGTCGTCGGG
>JAFNRY010000207.1 GCA_017385345.1 Kiritimatiellia bacterium | reverse complement strand
GCAAGCAGCATCTTCCGGAAAGCGACTGCCTCTTGATATGCGAGTCGATCTCTTCGGCGCTGCACTACGCCTGGAACGACTATGGTGTCGTGCATTGCGACATAAAGCCGGAAAATATTTTGATAAACAAAGAAGGCGTCGTGAAACTGGCCGATCTCGGCCTCTGCCGCATCTTTCGTCCCGAGGCCGCGTCCCTTCACGGCTCCTCGCCCGAATTCGTGATCGGGACGCCGGATTACATTTCGCCGGAACAGATATACGGAGATGTCGAGCTCGACTGCAGGGCCGACATATATTCTCTGGCCGCGACGCTCTACAGGCTCGCAAGCGGCAGATTCCTCTACCCCAACATGGAGCAGGAAGACAAGCTTCGGTCGCATTGCGACGAGAACGCCCAGGCGAAAGATCCGCGCATATACCATCCCGAATTGAGCGACGGTTTCGTGCGCCTTCTCGAGGCCATGCTCGTGAAGAACCGCGAGGGTCGCGTGAAATCGTGGGCTGACGTGTACGAGATGTGCATGGACATAGAACGCTGTCTTACATTCAAGGCCCGTCGCTCCCCCGACGTTTCGTCCCTCCGTATCGATCTGAGCATCCGATAATGGTTCCTTCGCCGGTCAGGGACGGAAGTTCAGACCAGCTCGGCGAGGATTGAATCGCATACCTCCGCGCCGCGCTTGGTGAGCCGCCATTTTCCTCCTGCTCGCTCCAACAATCCTTCGGCTGCGAATTTGCCGAGTGTTTTCTCCCATTCGGGAAATCCCTCGGCGTCCAGTCCGTCGCGCGTTCTCAGTGAAAATATCCGTCTTTCGATGGCGTCTTCCTTCTCTCCGGTTCGCTCCGTCTCTTCTCGCGCAGCTGTTTTGCCTCCATGTGACGGCGGAGCGCCGAAGTTCACGGTCCGGAGCCGGCCGATGCGCCCCCTCGCTCCTTCGCCGATGCCGATGTAGTCTTCGCCGCGCCATACCGCGAGGTTGTGGCGGCATTCAAAGCCGGGTTTCGCCCAATTTGATATTTCGTAGCGCGCGAGCCCTATGGATTCAAGCGATTCTGCCATTGACGCCACTGCGTCCAGCGCGTCGTCGTCCCCGGGCAGACGCGTTTTGCCGGCCGCCGCGTTTGCCGCGAGCGCCGTGCCTTCTTCGAGAATCAGCGAATAGACGCTGCAATGCACGAATCCCCATCCAGAAGGAACGGACGGCTGCGTATCTCCGGGATATCCGGCGATCAGGTCGATTCCGGCGTTCGGGATCGTCTCCTTTGCCTTTGCAAAGGAGACGGCCGCCGCATCGATCGTGTATCCCCGCCCCATGCTGCGCAGAACCGTGTCGTCCATCGACTGCACTCCCATTGAAATCCTGTTGACTCCCCCGTCCGCGAGGATTCGCATCGTTTCGCCGGATATGTCGAGAGGGTGCAGCTCCACGGTGAATTCCGCGTTGTCCGACATGAACGGGGCGAGGGCCTTGAACATGGGGCGCAGGTCGCAAAGAGCCGGCGAGCCACCTCCGAAATATATGGTGGAGAGCGATTTTTGCGGGATGCGGAGCTTTTCAACCGTTTCGGCAAGCGCCGCCGCGTAGGCGTCGCGCTCCGTTTGTTTCGCGCCCGGCTGCGAATGGAGGGCGCAGTACGCGCACTTGCGCCTGCAGAAGGGGAAGTGCGCGTAGAGATTCGGGGCCGGTGTCAGAGACTCCGCGCCCATTGCGCGAGCGCTTCCGTCTTGTCGGTCTTTTCCCACGGGAAGCCGGAGCGTCCGAAGTGGCCGTACGCTGCAGTGTCCTCGTATTTCCAGCCCTTTGGAGACGTCAGCCCGAGCCCGTTGATTATCGCGAACGGTCTGAAGTCGAAAATGCCGCCGTCGGACAGCATTTTTTCGAGTTGCGCGTCGGTGGCGCCTTTGGCGGTGCCGAATGTTTTGACGCAGAAACTTACCGGCCGGTCGATTCCTATGGCGTACGCAACCTGTATCTGGCAGCGTTCCGCGAGTCCGGCGGCGACGATGTTCTTCGCCGCGTACCGGGCGAAGTACGCCGCCGAACGATCCACTTTTGATGGATCCTTTCCGGAGAACGCCCCGCCGCCGTGGGCCGCCATGCCGCCGTAGGTATCCACTATTATTTTGCGCCCGGTAAGTCCGCTGTCTCCGCATGGTCCGCCTGTCACGAACTTTCCCGTCGGATTGACGAAGTATTTCGTTTTTGGCGTCAGAAGCGATGTTTTCTCCAGCCACCGTTCGGCGAGCCGGCGTATTTCCTCGTAGCGGTCTTTCGTCGCGCCCGCCTCCGTCGTCTGGTGCGATACCACGACCGTGTCTATCGCAGTCGGCCTGCCGTTCTCGTAAACCACGGAAATCTGGCTCTTCGCGTCCGGTCTCAGCCAGGAGTACTCCTTGTCTTCATGTCTGAGCTTCGCGAACATCGCCAGCAGTCCGTGCGAAAGGATGATCGGTGTCGGCATCAACTCCGGCGTTTCGCCCGTGGCGTAGCCGAACATCATGCCCTGGTCGCCTGCGCCCTGGTTCTCTGCGCGCTCGCGATCGACCCCCATCGCTATGTCCGGCGACTGGCCGTGAATGAAATTGAAATGTTTGAACGTCGCGGCCGCGAAATGCTCGTCCGGTTCGGTGTAGCCTATTTTTTCCACTGTCCGGCGGGCAATCCCCTCGACATCTATTGAATCGAATCCCTTGCACGTTATCTCGCCGAGATTCACCACCGCGTCCGGCCCGGTCGCCGTTTCGCACGCGACGCGGGCGCCGGTGTCCGCCGCGAGGCAGGCGTCGAGTACCGCGTCGGATATTCTGTCCGCCACCTTGTCGGGATGTCCTTCCGAGACCGACTCGGACGTGAAAACATGTCTATGCGCCATTTCAGCCAATCGCTTTCTTTACTTCTTTCATTATATCAAAATCCGTGTTCCCAGCCCGCAGCCGTTTCATCGTCCTGCCGGAATCGCCGACGGCGGGCGGACGGAGAACTTTGACGTTTCCGGCGTTTCCCCCATTTCGAGTTCGAGCGTTCCGCCCGCGGATACTTCCGCCGTGGTCAGCCACAGCCGGTCGAGTTCCTTTCCGTCGAGCCTTGCGGCGCGGATGTATCTGTTTGCCGGCGACGCCTTCGGCGCGGAGATCGTAAACGAGCGGCCTTTGTGGTATTTCGGATCGAGCCTGAACGAAATCTTTGTGAACACCGGGCTTGTCAGTATCCATACGCCGGAGCCGGGGGCCACTGGATGGAGTCCGCTCGCGGCCAGCACGTACCAGGCGCTCATCTGGCCGACGTCGTCGTTGCCGCAAAGGCCGCGCACGTCGTTCCTGTAGGCCTGGGCGCATATCTTGCGCGTCCACTTCTGCGTCAGCCACGGCTTGCCGCAGTACGCGAAGAGGAACGGTACGTGGTGGACCGGCTCGTTGGAATGGTTGTAGTAGTCGTTCCAAAGGAAGCCTTCCGGGGAGGCGTCGAAAAAAGTCTCGAGTTCGTCGGCGAATCTGGATTCGCCGCCCGCCAGCCGGATCAGCCCGTAAACGTCGTGCGGGACGAACCAGCCCTGTTGGTAGGGATTCGATTCCACCGTGCCCTGGCCCCAATGGACTTTTCTGCCGCGCCACGGAAGCCACGAGCCGTCGGCTCGGCGCGCCCGCATCCAGCCCGCCTCGGCGCTCCAGCAGTTCGTGTAGCATTGCGCCCTGTCGAAATAATGGCGCGCGCGGTCGTTTTTCCCGAGCATTTGCGCCAGACGGCCCATGCACCAGTCGTCGTAGGCGTATTCCAGTGTTTCCGAGAGCGAATCGGGCGTCCACCCGCATTGTGCGTTTCCGCGCTTGGCGGACGTATCCTCCGCGAGGCGCCATCCTGTTTCGGCGTTCCACCCGCGTATGCCTTTCTCCCAGGCGTCCGCCATGCACGGAATGAGAGGATTGCCGATCATGCAGGCGGAAAGGCAGCCGAATATATCCCATGCGGGGAGCGTGTCGCGCGGCCCGAGCTCCGTCCAGCGCAACATCGAATTGATCGTGTCGTTGACGATGTCGGGCCTGATGATGGTGAGAAGCGGGAATTCGCTGCGGAAGACGTCCCATCCGCTGAATACTGTCCGCATTGTGAAATCGCCGGTCTGGTACGTCCTGCCGTCCGAGCCCTTGTAGCGGCCGTCGGCATCCGCTATGATGCGCGGGTCGATGAGCGCGTGGTAGAGCGCGGTCGCGAAAATGGCGCGTTCGTCTTTCGTGCCTCCTTCGGCGGCGACGCCCGCGAACGCGTCCTGCCACAGCGCGCGCGCTTTGGCCCGCGCGGCGTCGAAGTCGAAGTCCGGCATGTCGCTTTCGAGATTGAGCCTCGCTCCCGCGGCGTCAACGTAGGACATTC
>JAFNRY010000206.1 GCA_017385345.1 Kiritimatiellia bacterium | reverse complement strand
GTTCGACGACGTATGGAACCATGTATGATTTCACGAGCCCACCCCTTTCAATCCGGACCGTTGCTTCACTTTGCGTTCGCGACGACGGCGTCCAGCGCCTTGACGTTGCGCCCCTCGTCGTTCGCATCGATGTTCTCGGCGTCCGCGATCGCGGAAAGTATGTAATACGCCCTCACCTGCCTGTCGGCGGCGGCTTCGGCGTCGGACTGGATCTTCTCGCGGTTTTTCTCGAAATATGACGCGTCGATGCCCGAAACCTGCGCCCTTTCGGCGTACCTCGAGAGAATGTTGTTTTTCGCCCGTTCGGCCTGCATCTGCGGGATCGCGAAGTCGCATTTTTTGAGCAGAAGCTCCATGGCTTCGTCTTCTCTGCGCCTCGCTTCTTGCGAGTCCGCGTTCTCCTGCATTCTCTTGCGCAGCTGCGTCGCAAGCGCTTCGAACGACTCTTCCTTCATCAACTTCGCAAGTTCGGCGTCGTCCGGCAGAATCATGCGCCTGAACATCTTGAGCGTCAGCTTGTATTCCGCTTCCGCGCCGCCGAGACCCTCCGGCGCGCTGCCGTCCGCCGCGAACTTCGCCTTGATGTCTTCCTTCGTCTCGCCGGCCTTCATGCCCTTTACGGCGTCGAGCAGTTCCGGCAGGAAGCGCCCTTCCTCGACCATCGTCCAGAATCCCTCGCCGGAAGCCACTATCTTGGCCTCGGGATTGATTTCCGAAATAGGCTTGCCGTCTATCGTGCCGGAATAGTCTATTTGGACGAAATCGCCGTCGGACACCGTTTCGCCGCCTTTCGCATCCTCGTATTTGGCATGATACTTCTTCATGCTTTCGATTGCTTTGGCCAAATCCTCGTCTTTGACGGTGACGTCGCGCTTTTCGATTTTCAGGCCTTTGTACGCAGGAAGCTTGAACGTCGGCTTCACATCCACGACCACGGCGAACGAGCCGCCCTTGTCGTCGAGTTTCGCGTCCTTGGCCCCGACCATGTCCACGACATCGAGCTTCTCGGCTTTAGTCGCGTCGACGGCGAACTTTTTGATCATGTCGAGGAGTGTTTGCTCCTGGAGCTTTTCCGCGAATTCCTTCTTGATCACCGAAAGCGGAACCTTGCCCGGCCTGAAACCGGGGACTCTCGCTTCGCGCATAAACGCTTTTTCGGTCTCCTTGCGCGTTTTCGCGGCCTCTTCGGCGTCGATTTCGACGCGCACTTCCAGCCTGCACTGTTCGATTTTCTTCGTTTCGGTTTTCATATCGACTTGACTTTCTCCTGTATGCCGGCATCCGCCTTGGCGACTTTTTCCTTGAGGGATTCTTTGAAGGCGCGATATTTTTCGCGCATTCCGGGGTCGGCCTGCGCGATGATCTGCACTGCGAGTAGCGCGGCGTTGACCGGCCCGCCCCCGCCTACGGCCACGGCCGCCACGGGCACTCCGCCCGGCATCTGCACCGTTGCGTAGAGGGCGTCGAGCCCGTCGAGAGCCCCTCCCGCCACGGGTATGCCGATGACGGGGAGCACGCTGCCCGCCGCGAGTATACCCGCCAGATGCGCAGCGCCGCCGGCCGCCGCGATTATAGCGCAGAGACCGCGGCCTTCCGCGCTCTTGGAATATTCCAGCGCCGCTTCAGGCGTCCTGTGCGCCGAAATTACACGCACTTCGTATTCCACCCCGAACTGAGCGAGCGTTTCGCACGTCTTGCAGACTTTGTCCCAGTCCGAGTCGCTGCCCATGACAACCCCGACCTTTGCCGGCGTCTTCGTCATTTTCTCCTCCCGC
>JAFNRY010000205.1 GCA_017385345.1 Kiritimatiellia bacterium | reverse complement strand
GGCAAAAACATCAAACAGAAAAGGATCTCGCCGAAAAACGCGAAAAAGCCGTTCGCGCAGAGGCGGAACGGACGGAAGCGGAGCGCAAGGCGAAAGCAGAGGCGGAACGCGTTGAGGCCGAG
This sequence comes from Kiritimatiellia bacterium, assembly GCA_017385345.1. Lineage (GTDB taxonomy): Bacteria > Verrucomicrobiota > Kiritimatiellia > RFP12 > UBA1067 > UBA1067. The sequence continues at coordinate 4,006 of JAFNRY010000205.1, read as the reverse complement.
CACAAAGCAAAGGAAGTGGCCGAGCGCCGAATGAAAGCGGAACGCGAGGCGAAAGAGAAGGCGGAACGCGCCGAGGCCGAACGCAGGGCAAAGGAAGAGGCCGAGCGCAAGGCGAAAGCAGAAACGGAGCGCGAGGAGGCCGAACGCATGGCAAAGGAAGAGTCCAAACGCAAAGCGAAAGCGGCAATCGACGCCAAGGCCGGGTACGTTGCGAAGCCAGACGGCGGCGCCGTTCCGATTCCAACCGTAAACAGCACGCCCGCAAGACCCGCGCCCATACCAGAGACGCCGGCGCAGCCGACGCTGACCGTCAGGGCGGAATTGAACGGGCGGGAAGCGAAAGGCGCACTTATGCAAACAATGTCGGGCCGGGTCGCGCTGCCGTACGATTGGCCGGACAAATTGACAAGAGGACGTTCTTACGGACCTTATCTAGTATGTTATAATAACAACGGCTACGGCGACTATTACGGATCGTTCAAAATCGACGATGTCAACTGGAATGGACATACGAACATGACGATTCGTCTTGGCAAGACTTGGCCGGAGAACATCCGACGCCCGGCGCAAGGAATTCAAAGCTGGGCGTTTTGACGATTTTGCACTTCCGGTGGATGTGCAGAAAAAAAGAAAGGAAAGAAAAAGAAAATGAAAAAATTGCTGATTGTGTCCGCATTCGCCGCACTCGCGTCAGGCTGTGTCACGAATTACCGCAACGACGGAGGCGATTCCGACCTTAAGCCAGAGATAGTGCGAGATCGCGTATATGAGAAGTACGACATATCGCAAAAGACCGTGACCGCCACCGAACAGAACATCGGTATCATCCCCTTCGGCACGTTCAACATGTTTAATCTCGGCGGCATGGCGAAGCATTATGCCGACAACGTCGAAAAGCAGGGATTCGCGCAGGAGTCCATCATGCGCGCGAAGAACGGCGCCTACGCTCTTGCGTGCGAGCAGTCCGGCTGCGACACTCTTGTCGGTGTTCGCTACGATGTAGTTTACAAATCGTATTTCTTCTGGAACGAAGCGACCGTCACAGTAACGGGATATCCGGCGAAGCTTACGGGCATCGAGTTCCACAAAGCGAAGCTCGACTGACGCGGCACGGCGCATTTTCGCGCTCGCAAGGCGGCGGCGTTTGCCGCCGCCTTGTTTGCCATTGCATGGCGACAGAAGCAATTGATCGCGCGCGACTGATCCGGAATCGCTCTGGAGCCAATATGGTATAATTCACACCAATAATGCTGAAAATCGGAATGTGGAAAGAGAAACGGGGAAAAAGCTGAAAAGGACGATCATACTGGGGGCGACCGGCTCGATCGGCAGGAACGCGGTCGATGTGGTGGCAACGCACCCGGGCGAACTTGCGGCGGTCGCTACGGCGGCGCTGAACTCCCGCGAAGCGAACGAATCGGCGGCCCGGCGGCTCGGCGCAAAAGCCTACACCGGCGCCGACGCGGCCGTCCGCGCGGTTGAGGAAAACGACGCCGACATCTGTCTTGTGGCCATGACGGGGCTTGCCGCGCTCGCGCCGGTCCTCGCCGCCATCCGCAAAGGCATGGACGTGGCGCTGGCGACCAAGGAGGTGCTCGTCATGGCCGGGCGGCTCGTCACCGCCGAAGCCCGCAAAAGAAACGTGCACATCATTCCCGTGGACAGCGAACACAGCGCGATTTTCCAGTGCACCGGCTTTTCCGTCCGATCCGTCTCGCGTCTCGTCCTCACCGCCTCCGGCGGCCCTTTTCTCGACGCGCCGACCGACATGTCGCGCGTCACTCCGGAGCAGGCTTTGGCGCACCCGCGCTGGAAGATGGGCCCCAAGACGACGATCGACTCCGCAACGATGATGAACAAGGGCTTCGAAGTGGCCGAAGCTTCGTGGCTGTTCGGCGTGGACGCGTCGCGCATCGACATACTCGTGCACCCCGAGAGCGTAGTGCACAGCATGGTGGAGTTCGAAGACGGCGCGACGCTGGCGCAACTGTCCCCGCCGGACATGCGCGTAGCCATCCAGTACGCGCTCACATGGCCTGACCGGCTTCGCGCGGACCGCGAAAAGCTGGATCTGGCCCGGCTCGGCGCCCTCACGTTCCGCGCGCTCGACGAAAAGCGCTTTCCCGGCCCGGGCGCCGTGCGGCGCGCGATGGCGGCGGGCGGATGCGCGGCCGCGGCGATGGCGGCGGCCGACGAACTCGCCGTGAACGCCTTTCTCGAGGGAAGGCTCGGTTTCGCGGACATCGTGCCGCTTGTGGAAGATTGCGCCGCCGCGGCGCCGGCGATGGAATGCGATTCGCCGGAAGCGGTCGCGGAGGCGTGCAGGTTCGCCAAGGAATTTTGCAGATGCAGGCTTTGATCTCTTTCCAGTCTATGGCGCAGTCCCTCGGTTCGTGGCTCGAAACGGCGGGCTGGATCGCGGTGTGCGTGCTGCTTTTCTCCCTCGCCATAGCGATCCACGAGTTCGGCCACTTCATCGTCGCGCTGAAACTCGGGCTCAAAGTGGAGCGTTTTTCGATCGGTTTCGGCCCGGCGATCTGGAAATGGACGCGCGGCGGCGTAGAGTACCGCATAAGCTGGATTCCGCTCGGCGGGTACGTGAGCATACCCGAAGTCGATCCGGAAGGGACGAAGAAAATCGAAGGCGGCGGCGGGGCGGCCGCGACGGAGCGCAAGCAAAGGATACCGGCATGGAAGGAACTGGCGGTCGCGTTCGCCGGACCGGCAATGAACATCGTGCTCGCGGCGGTTCTGGCGACGATTCTCGCGTTCGCGCCGGGGGCGCGGTTCAGCGAACCGACCATGGAGATCGGGAGCATCGCGGAAGGCGGCGCCGCCGAAAAGGCGGGGCTTCGCATCGGCGACACCGTCAAAGCCGTCAACGGACGGGCCGTGGGAAACTGGATCGAGCTTTGCTGCGAAATGCAGTATTCGACAAACGCAACCGCCGTGCTGGACGTCGAACGCCCGGTCTTCGACAGGCTGGAAATCGAAATCACGCCCGAGAAAGGCATCTTCGGCGACATCTGGGCGGTTGGCGTAATGTCGGCCGGCGTGGTGCGCGGCGACAAGCTGCTGCCGTGGATCGGCGAGATTTCGCCGGGATCGCCCGCGATGAAAGCGGGGCTGGCGAAAGGCGACGCGATCGTCTCCGTGGACGGCAGGCCGGCTGAACGCTGGGAAGACTTCTCCAAGGCGGTCCTGGAATCCGGAGGGCGGACGCTCAAGATGGGCGTAACGCGCAAAAACACGTCGGCGCCGCCGCAGAAGCTCCGTCTGGAAACGAACGTATCGACCAACGGAATCGGGATGCTCGCCATCGACGCGGCGCCGGCGATGTCCGGCTCCGCTCCGTGGATGCCGTCGCGCAATCCGCTCGCCCAGCTCAAATACGACGCGGAACAGATATTCTACATACTCAAGCGCCTTTGCACCGACACGAAAGAAACCAGCAAACAGCTCGGCGGACCGGTGATGATTGCGGAAAACATCTACACCAACATAAGACGCGACACGTGGGACGGGCTCGGCTTCCTCAGATTCCTGAACATGAATCTGGCGATACTCAACCTCCTGCCGGTTCCGGTTCTCGACGGAGGACTCATACTATTCGCCCTCATAGCGATCGTATTCAGGCGGCGCGTGCCGGACAAGGCGGCGAACGCGCTATCGACCGTGTTCATGTGGCTTTTGCTCGCAAGAATGGCGATTCTCGTCTGGCGCGACGCCGAGCGCAGCTGGAAGATGCACCGTGCGGAGAAAGCGGCCGCGGAAGAGGCGCCGGCGGACGGCGGAAGCACCGAATGACAACGCGCGAAAACACGAGGGCGCTGCGCGTCGGAAACGTGGCGGTGGGCGGCGGCGCGCCGGTGAGCGTGCAGTCCATGGCGAACGTACCGCCGCACGACGCCGCGGCGCTGGCGGCGCAGATCGAATCGTGCGCCGCCTGCGGATGCGACATATTCCGCGTCACGGTGCCGGACGAAGCGGCGGCGCAGACGCTCGC
>JAFNRY010000204.1 GCA_017385345.1 Kiritimatiellia bacterium | reverse complement strand
CTGGCCATTATGTCGTAGAAATAGTAGAGCCCCTGCCGGCCCATGCCCGGGTTTTCATCGACCGTCCAGTTTTTCGAGCAGTAGTCGAGAGCGAGCCTTACGCGGGGGTCGCCGCGGTCGAGTTTCGCATGGCAGAGGGAGAGGACGGCGGCGTAGGTCATCGAACCGTAAGCCCGCAGATGTACGCGCCCGGTGCTGTTTGTGGCGACCCCGGCCTGCGGTGTTCTGTCATTGTATGCCGCGCCGCCGGCTTCAGGACCGTCGCTTTTCATCAGGTGCGCGACGAAAGATACGGCCTTGTCCCAATCGACATCGACGCGTCTGGCGCCGGTTCTGTGTTCTTCGAGCGATTCGGTGCGCCGCATGGCGTCGAGAGCGTAGGCGGTGTTCGAGAGATCGGCGTATCTGCGGCGCGATATCCGGTCGTAGCCGAAGCCGCCCGCCATCGTGTCGTCGCCCGACAGTTGTGTGCCGGCGATGTAGCGTCTCGCCAGCAGGAGAGGCCCTGCATCGCAGAGCGGTCCGCTTTCGAAGAGCGCGCTCAGGCAGACGGAAGTGTTGTAGTTTCCGAGGCCGGAACCGCCGCGTCCCGGTTTTGGAACGTAGAATCCGCCGTCGTCGCGCTGCGTGGAAAGAATGAATGCGACGGCCTTTTTCAGCGCAGCTTCGCGGTTTCCGTCGCGTCCGCCGTCGATAAGAGCCCACAAAGGCAGCGCGGTGAGCGCCGGCATGTGCGGATCGCTCCAATGCCCGTCGTCCGCCTGGGTCGCATACAAGTATTTTTCTCCTTTGGCGAGAGCCGCGTCGATATCAGCCGCCGTGCAAGCGGAGACGGCCGGTTGTGGTTGTGCGGCGCACATGCACACGGCCGCGAGCGCCGCCGCTATTGCAGATGCGGACTGTGCGGCGTTCCTAAACTGCATAGTCGGGCCTGAGATTCATCAACGCGTCGATCCTGTCGTCTATCGAAGGATGCGTTGCGAAGATGGATGTCTTGCTTTTCTGGCCGGAGATGCCGAAAGCTTTTATCGATTCAGGCAGCACGCCGGGCTGCAGATTGCCGAGACGGCGAAGGGCGGCGATCATCGGACCGGGCGAACCGAGCAGCCGCGCAGAGCCGGCGTCGGCCGCGAATTCGCGTTTGCGGCTGTACCAGAGTATCAGTAGGGAGGCGAGAAAACCGAAAAGCATCTGGAAAAACTGCGACCACATCCTGATCGCGAAATAGCTTCCGCCGGAACGGCGTTCGCGGGAGTTTTTGCCGTTCAGCGCGCCGGCTATCACGAGCGCGAGGAGATACGAGAAAAATATGACGAACGTGTTTATCACGCCCTGTGTAAGGCACATGGTTACCATGTCGCCGTTTGCGACGTGCGATATTTCGTGCCCGAGCACCGCCCGCAACTCTTCTCGGGACATCTGTTCCATGATGCGCGTGGACACCGCGACGAGAGCTTTGTTTTTGCGAGCGCCGGTCGCGAACGCATTGGCTTCGCCTGGATATATCGCGACTTCGGGCGTCTTTATCCCCGCCTTCCGCGAAAGATCCTCTATGGTCGATACCAGCCAGCGTTCGGCCTCGCCCTCGCTGCCGTCGATGGTGCGGCATTTCATGCTTATCTTCACCATCGTTTTGGAAAGAAGCAGCGATATCACCGCTCCGGTCATGCCGAAAACGAGGGCGAAAAAGAAAATCGGCGCTACGTTCGACCCGTCGCCGAGAAGT
>JAFNRY010000203.1 GCA_017385345.1 Kiritimatiellia bacterium | reverse complement strand
GAAAGCGGCGCGGCCGCGAACGCGATCGCCGCGGCGGTGAAAAAGGCGGTGCGAAGGCGCGGCTTCATTCGAGACGGTGCGACGCGAGCCATACTTTGGCGTTGCGGTCGCCTTTCGCCGCGTTGGATTTCACGCGCCACCAGTTGGCGTTCCAATGGCTCTTCTTGAGTCCGCCCGCGCCGATCTCGAAGCAGGCCGCCAGATGGAGCATGGCGCCCGGGTCGCCGGCGCCGGCCGCGGTGTTGAAGCAGAACACGGCCGCGCGCTCGTCCTTCTCCGTCCCGCGCCCTTCCAGCAGGGCCTCGCCGAGAGCGTCGATGGATTGCGGATGGCCGTGGAGGCTGGCGCATTCGCGCCACAGCGAAACGGCGCGCGCCTGCGAGTTCGTGTCGTCCGACCGGTAGAGGACGCGACCGAGCGAATACATGGCCTCGGGCAAACGCTTCGCGGCGGATTCCTCCAGAAGGCGCGCCGCTAAAACGTCGTTCGTCGCCACGCCGGTTCCTTCGTGCAGCGCCTTTGCGTAGAGGTATTTTCCCCTTGCGTTGCCGAGCGCGGCGGACTGCGCGAAGTTGCGCACCGCCACCACGGGATCCCCTCCGGTTTCCAGCATCTTCTCGCCGAGGAGATTGAGCGCCTTCGGATGGCTCTGCAAAGCGGCCTTGTTGAGATTGGCGAGCGCCTGCGCGACGTCCTTGCCGCACCCCCAGCCCTGGAGGTAGCAGACGGCAAGGCAGTAGTAGCCGTTGGAATCGTTCTGCGCGGCGGCGCGGCCGAAGCAGCCGAACCCTTCGCGCGCCTTGGGATAGAGCCAGCGCGACATTTTCGCGCCCGGCTTCATGAGCGGCGAGAGGAGGTAGGTTCCGTAGCCGACGAGGGCGGGCGGGTAGTCGGTGTCCGCCGCCGCCTTCAAGGCGCTCGGCCCGCTACCGACCTTCTTCTCGAGCGTAAGAAGGCACTTGGCGATTCTCCAGTCCGGATTCTGCGCGTCTTTGGCGATAGCCGAGACGATTCGGCGGGCGTTTTTCAGCGTTTCCGCCCGCGCTTCCGCGTCCATCGCGGCGGCCGGCGGCGCGTCCGGTTCGTCCGAGACCACGGCGAGCGCGTACGATGCGAGGATGCTGCCTTCCTTCGACTCCGCGGCGACGGCGGCGGCGGCTTCGGCGTAGTGCAGCGGCGATTCGGCGAGTCTCGCGCCGAGCATGTCGTCTATGGCGCCGGCGCGGGCTGCGCCTGCGGCCAGAAGCGCGATTGCGGCGAACGCGGCTTTTTTCATTGCAGTTCGATCTCCTCTTCTCCGCGGGTGGCGAGATCCTTGACGCGCGCCTTGCCGGCGGCGGTGTCGTCGGGCCCTATGAACACGGCCTTCGCCGCGCGCGTCTCCGCCGCGCGCGAAAAGAACTTCTTCGGCTTCTGCGGCTTGAGCGCGAGATCGACCCGCTCTCCGCGGGAGCGGAGCGACGAAGCGAGCGCGATCGCCGCCGGACGCTCGGCGGCAGTCATGAAACCGACCGCCGTGCCGCGCGGCGCGCCGCCGGCGGCGTCCGCGCCAAGACGCGACTTCAAAAGCTCCGTCACCACCACGTCGCCGAACCCGAGGCCGACCGCGCACGTCGGCTCGCCGCCTATCGACGTAAGAAGATTGTCGTACCTGCCTCCTCCGAATATCGCGCGGTATTCGCCCGCCGTGTCGAAGCACTCGAAGACGATCCCCGTGTAGTAGCTCAGGCCGCGTATCACGGATATGTCGAAGACGAGCGCGTCCGCGAAACCGGCCGACGACGCGAGAGCGAAGAACTCCGAAAGCTCCGGCGACGCGGAGAAGTCCTTCGTCTCCATTATCTCGAACGCCTTGGCCGTTTCCTCTTCCGTCAGGCCGCCGTCGCGCAGCATCGCCGCGATTTCGGAATCAGGCATCTTGCCGCGCTTGTCGAGCGCGAGGAACACCTGCGCGTGGCGCGAAGCGTCGATGCCGCTGCGTTCGAGCAGTTCGCCGAGGAACCTGCGCGAAGAAACGCGCACTTTGAAGTCGCCGCGCCTGAGCCCCATCCTCTCGAGCGCCCACACCGCCGCGCCGACGACCTCGACCTCGGCCAGAACCGACTCCTCGCCGATTATGTCCATGTTCCACTGGAAATGCTCCCTCTTGCGCCCCTTGGTCGAGCGTTCGTAGCGGAAGCACTGCGCGATGGCCGTCCACTTCAGCGGGAAGCGCAGCTCCTTCTGCCTCTGCGCGACCATGCGCGCGAGCGTCGGCGTCATCTCGGCGCGAAGCGCAAGATGGCGGTCGGACTTGTCGAGGAAGTGGTAGATCTGTTCGCCGACCTCCTCGCCTGCCTTGCGCGCGAGGAGTTCGTAGCTTTCGACCGGGCAGGAGTCGTAGCGTTCGAAGCCGAAGAGGTCGCCTGCTTCGCGGAAAGCGGAGAAGACGCGGTCGCGCCACGCCATGTCCTCCGGATAAAAGTCGCGCATTCCGCGCGGGGGTTCGAACGAGAGGGCGCTCATTTCAGAAGCTCCATCGCGACCGCCGCCGCCTCCGCCGGCGGCACCTTGCGCGTCGCCTCCTTCGGTTCACCGCGCCGCTTGATCTCCACGCCGCCGGACGCGAGCCCTTTCGCGCCTACGACGATGCGCACGGGGAAGCCGATCAGGTCGGCGTCCTTGAACTTGACGCCGGGCCTCTCTTCGCGGTCGTCCACCAGAACGTCAGCGCCCGCCGCCTCGAGCGCCGCCTCGATGTCCGCGGCGGCTTTCGCCGCGGCTTCGTCGGCGGGGTCGAGCAGCTCGACGACGACGGCGAACGGCGCGACGGCCGCCGGCCAGATTATCCCGTCCTTGTCGTGGCACTGCTCGATCACGGCCTGCAGGGTGCGGCTTACGCCGACGCCGTAGCATCCCATGACGAGCGTCTTTTCTTCGAGGTTCGCGTTCTTGTACGTCGCGCCGAAAGCGGCGGTGTACTTCGTGCCGAGCTTGAAGACCTGCCCGACTTCGATGCCGCGCTTTATGGCCATCGGCCTGCCGCATACGGGGCAGAGGTCGCCGTCCCGCACGATCGTGACGTCCGCATACGCCTTTATGCGGCAGTCGCGCGCGAGATTGACGTTTTTGAGGTGGTAGCCGTCCTTGTTCGCGCCTGTAATGCGGCCGGACGCGCCTTCGAGAAGGCGGTCGGCAATGATTTCGACGGAAGCGTCGGCCGGGGCGACGGGCCCTACGGAGCCGGGACCGGCGCCGGTCGCCTCGGTAACGGCGGCGGGCGACGCGAGAGCGATGGTTTTCGCGCCGAGAAACCGCTTGAGTTTCGTTTCGTTGACGTCGCGCGAACCGGGTACGCACACCATGACGCGGCGGCCGTCGGCTTCGTAAACGAGCGACTTGACGAAACATTCCGGACCGAGGCCCATGAACGCGGAAACCTCTTCTATCGTCTTGGCGCCGGGCGTGGCCACCTCTTCCGGCCTGTCGCCCCCGGCGGCGGGCGGAACGCCGGTTCCGCCGGCGCCCGCGGCCGTTTTGCTTTCCGCCTTTTCGAGATTGGCCGCGTACCCGCAGCTTTCGCAGAACGCTATGCCGTCCTCGCCCGCTTCGGCGAGTACGTGGAACTCGTGCGTCGTGCTGTCCCCCATGTCGCCGCCGTCGGCCTGCACCGCAACCGCCTTCAGGCCGCAGCGCGCGTAGATCCGCTCGTACGCATGGTACATGTTCCAGTACGACTTGTCCAGCCCTTCGGCGTCGGCGTCGAACGAATAGGCGTCCTTCATCAGGAACTCTTTCGAACGCATGAGGCCGAAGCGCGGGCGCGTCTCGTCGCGGAACTTCCACTGTATCTGGTAAACCGTGAGCGGCAGGCGCCTGTACGATCCGGCGAGGGACTTCACGAGGTCGGTCACCTCCTCCTCGGCGGTCGGGCCGAGGGCGAAGTCGCGCTCGCCGCGGTCGCGAACCTTGAACATGTTCCCGCCCATCGCGTCCCACCGCCCGCTCGTCTTCCAAAGCTCGGAGGGCTGGAGTATCGGCATTACGACTTCGTGCGCTCCGGCGCGGTCCATCTCCTCGCGGACGATCTG
>JAFNRY010000202.1 GCA_017385345.1 Kiritimatiellia bacterium | reverse complement strand
GATGGCAGCCGTTCCCGGCGATACGCTCGACCCTACGGTCGAAGAACGCTATCGCAAAGCGCTGAAATACGACGGTAAAATCGAAAGAGTAGAGCGCTTCGCATTCTATGAAAGGGCGAAAAAAGCCTATGCCGTCGTCATTTCGGGGGAAACCGCGAAATACGGCAATGTGATTCTCAAGAAAGGCGTGACGCCGTCAATGCCAGCGTAACACCGAATCATACACCCGATGTAAAACGCAGGCGCCGCGCATTTCACCCAGTGTAAACAACTGGCGAAAATGCGCGGTTTTCTTGCATGGCACGAAAAGTGCTTGAAGGGATTCAACAACGAAAGGACAAGAAGCGAATCATGGACAAATATGCACAAAAAGTCCTTGACGAGGTCAAGGCCAAAAATGCAAACGAGCCCGAGTTCATACAGGCGGTGGACGAGGTTCTCTCCACTCTCGGACCGGTGCTGAAGGCGAACCCGCAATACGAAAAGAACGCCATACTCGAACGAATGGTCGAGCCGGAGCGCGTGATCATATTCCGCGTACCATGGGTGGACGATAAGGGAATAGTGCGCGTGAACCGCGGTTACAGGATCCAGATGAATTCAGCTATCGGACCCTACAAAGGCGGACTGCGTTTCGATCCGACCGTCAACCTCGGAGTTCTCAAGTTCCTCGCTTTCGAGCAGGTGTTCAAGAATTCGCTCACCACCCTTCCGATGGGAGGCGGCAAAGGAGGCAGCGACTTCAACCCGAAAGTTTCGCCGCACACGCCGGGGAAGAGGTGCAGCGATGCGGAAGTCATGCGATTCTGCCAAAGCTTCATGACCGAGCTCTACCGGCATATCGGACCGGACACGGACGTACCGGCCGGGGACATGAACGTCGGCGGCCGCGAAATCGGCTATCTGTTCGGACAGTACAAGCGTCTGGCCAACGAATGGACGGGGGTTTTGACCGGCAAGGGGCTCAGCTACGGCGGATCGCTCGTCCGCCCCGAAGCGACGGGCTACGGCGACGTGTATTTCGCGCAGAACATGCTTGCAAAGCGCGGCGAAACGCTCGAAGGCATGAAGTGCGCGATTTCGGGAAGCGGCAACGTCGCGAGCTTCGCGGCCGAAAAACTGATGCAGCTCGGCGCGAAAGTCCTTACTCTTTCCGACCGTTCAGGCGCGATTCTGGCGCCGGAAGGCATCACGCCGAAGATGCTCGCCGACATCATGGAACTCAAGAACGTCAGGCGCGGCGAACTCGCCGAGTTCGCAAAGAAGACGAAGGCGGTAAAGTTCTTCGCCAAAGCCAACAGCTGGAGACTCGCGGACAAGATCGACGCGGCGTTCCCCTGCGCGAGGCAGAACGAACTGGACGGCAAGGACGCCGAATATCTGCTCAAGCACGGATGCCGGCTGGTCGCGGAAGGCGCGAACATGCCATCCACACCCGATGCGATAGCGGCGTTCGTCAAGGCGAAGATCATGTACTCGCCCGGCAAAGCTTCGAACGCCGGCGGCGTCGCCACGTCCGGCCTTGAAATGTCGCAGAACTCCGGCCGTCTGAGCTGGAGCCGCGAAGAAGTCGATTCCAAACTCAAGGGCATAATGCAGTCGATCCACGACAATGCATGGGAGGCGGCCGCCAAATACGGCGCGAAAGGCAACTACGTGGCCGGCGCGAACATCGCCGGATTCGTGAAAGTGGCCGACGCGATGGTGGCCCAGGGCGTGTGTTGAACGCGCCCTATTCCGCGGCGGCCGCCGCCAGATTACCTAGGCTGGCGCGACCGTCGTAGAGAGCTTTCCCTACTATGGCGGCGCGCAGGTTTGCGCGCCCCAGTTTTTTAAGATTCTCTATGTCGGCCGCGCTGCTCACCCCGCCGGACGCCGTAATCTGGCATCCCGGCGCGGCGTCGCATATAGACTCCATCTGCGAAAGATTGGGACCGGACAGCATCCCGTCCGTCGCAGTATCGGTGTAGATTACCGTCTTGACGCCCATGTCGGAAACCGCCCTTCCGAGATCGACGGCTTTCACACGGGTCGTCTCGACCCAGCCTTTGGTCTGGACAAGGCCGTCCCGCGCATCTATCCCGACGGCGATCCTGTCGCCATACTGTTCGAGGGCGGAAGAAAGGAATTCCGGATCCTCAAGGGCCGCCGAACCAAGAATCGCCCGCGACACGCCAGCGTCGAACACGGCCGACAGGTCGGCGGCGGTCCTTATTCCGCCGCCGACCTCGACGACTCCGCCGAAAGCCTTCACTATCGAAGCTATCACCTCCAAATGGCGGGGCGCACCCTCGAAAGCCCCGTCGAGATCGACTACATGCAGCTCGACGGCGCCCTGCGCGGCCCAATCCGCGGCCTGAGCCGCCGGATCGTCGCCGTACACCGTCGCTTCGTCGGCGCGTCCCTGTCTCAGACGGACGCATTTGCCTGACTTCAAATCTATTGCAGGTATTACGATCATATCACACCTTTCGACGAAGGGACTCCACTTTCGCGAGGATCGGGCGAAACCGCCTGACGCAGGGCTCTGGCGAACGCCTTGAAAAAACCTTCGCATATATGGTGCGGCTCGTCGCCAGCTATCTGGCGCAGATGGATGTTCATGCGGCCCTCGACTGACAGAGCGCGGAAGAACTCCTCGACAAGTTTCACTTCGAAATCGCGTATCTTTTCGTGTTTCGCCGAGCATTGCATCGTCAGGAAGGGCCTTCCGCCGAGGTCTATCGACGCCTCGCAGAGAGCCTCATCCATGGGAATGGACGCGAATCCGTAGCGCGTTATGCCGCATCTTTCGCCGAGAGCCCGGTCTATCGCCTTGCCGAGAACGAGCCCAGTATCTTCCACCGTGTGATGGTAATCGACGTCGAGATCGCCCTTCGCAGAAATCGACAAATCCACAAGCGAATGCTTCCTGAACAACTCGAGCATATGGTCGAAGAATCCTATGCCGGTGTTTATCTCGCCCTTGCCCGAACCGGCAAGATTGAGCGAAACGACGATTTCCGTCTCTGCCGTATTCCGTTCGACTTTTACCTTTGACATGGTGTTCTCCTTGTCCGTTCCCGTTGGTTTACAGTTGTCTATTGTCGATGAGCCGGGTCGCGCCCGCGAAAGCGGCGACGAGAACCGTAGTTCCCTTGCCGGTCTTCGAGACCGGTTCGAGGGTCGAGGAATCGACCATCTCGACATAATCCACTTTCAAGCCGGCCTTTTCAAGAACCGATCTCGCCCGCCTCTTCTCCTGCGCGGCCGGCATACCGCATCGCACGCCGGCGATCGCCTTGTTTATCGCCAGAGCCTTGCCGCGCTCCTCGTCCGAAAGATACCCGTTGCGCGACGACATGGCCAGCCCGCCGGATTCGCGGACAATCGGGGCGGTGACGATTTCGATTCCGAAATCGAGATCGCGGACCATACGCTTGACAATTTGAGCCTGCTGCCAATCCTTGCGGCCGAAAACGGCGAAGTCGGGGCGCACGATATTGAAAAGCTTGGCGACAACGGTGCAAACTCCGCGAAAATGCCCCGGACGGCGCGCTCCGCACAATCCTTTCGAGAGACGCGTTTCGTCGACATAAACGGAATGGTCGGCCGCATACATCAATTCCGGCGACGGCAGGAAAACCGCTCCCGCGCCCTCGGCTCTGCATTTTGCCAGATCGCTCTTCTCGCTTCTTGGATATTTCGCATAATCCTCGTTCGGCCCGAACTGCACCGGATTGACGAAAATGCTGACGACTATCTCGTCCGCGCCTTTCCGTTTCGCTTCGCGGACAAGGCTCAAATGCCCTTCGTGCAGGCAACCCATCGTCGGAACAAGCGCTATCTTGGCGCCCGCCGCCTTTCTTTCGGCGCACCACTTGCGCAACTTCCCTGAATCGCGGAATATCTTCATTTTTTCATTTCCTTCAGCAAAGCTATTTCTTCTCTGTATCCCTGAAGATCGCACGGCGTCTCGAGGTAAAAAGGCAGATCCGCCAGGAGCGGATGATTGACAATGCGGCGGAAAGCCTCGATGCCGATCCTGCCCTTTCCTATCTTTTCATGCCTGTCCTTGTGCGAACCAAGAGGGTTCATTGAATCGTTGGCGTGCACCGCCTTCAGGCGGCTGATGCCAATCTCCCGGTCGAATACGGCAAGCACGCCGTCGAGATCACCCGCGATATCGTACCCTCCGTCCCATACGTGACATGTATCGAGGCAGACACCGAGATTGTATGCCCCCTTGCCGGCGGCAGCCTCGGCCGCATCAATCAGGCGGCGGATCTCGGCAAACGTGCGCCCGAGCTCGCTGCCTTTTCCAGACATCGTTTCGAAGAGAACGGTCGTCGCCGGCGAATCGCCGAAACGATCGCGCACTCCGGCCAGCAGCGAAGCCACGAGTTCGATTCCCTTGTCCGCGCCCTGCCCGACATGCGAACCGGGATGGAAGTTGTACATGGCGCCAGGAATCGCTTCAAGGCGCTTCAAATCGTCAAGCATCACTGCAGATGCGAACGAACGAACCCGCTCGTCCGCTCCTGCCGCGTTTAACGTGTACGGGGCGTGCGCCAGCACCGGACCGATGGCGTTCTCGCGCGCGAAGCGCCTGAAAGCCGCCTCGTCTGCGGCGTCGGGCGCCCGCGCGGCCCCTCCGCGCGGATTGCGCGTGAAGAACTGGAACACGTTGGCGCCGATGGACACGGCGGTCTGGCCCATGGCCACGTACCCGCCGCTGGAAGACAGATGGCATCCTATTTTCATTTCGTGAAATGCATAGCGAATCCGCCGCCCTTTGCCATCCGCACCGCAAGCGGGCCGTCCGAAGCCCTCACACGCCGCAACTCGCGGATGTATTCACGCGGTTTGACGTCGCTCGCCGGCGCGTCGCGGAAAATCTCGGCTCGCCATTCGCCGCCGCCGAGAAACGATAAATCCATGAAGAAATCGCGCGCTTCGCCGCACGTTATGCCGGCCGCGTACCACGAACCATTCCTCGCCCTGCGGGCTACGGCCGCCATTGTGCGAGGCGTGCCGCCAAGCGACACGGTCTCATCCCACACCGTCGGCACTGCAGCCATGAACCTGAAGCATTCCATATTCTTTTCGTATTTCGTCGGAGAATCGCAGAGCATCTGCAGCGGCGCCTCGTACAGCGTCATTAGCGCCATCTGGTGGCACCGAGTGCCGACGGAACCCGGGTTCATTCCGGTGCCGCCGTACGCGCCGACGGGATAATTGTCCATCGCTCCTGGAGTGTAGTCCATGGGGCCAGCGGTCATGCGAAGGAAGAAGCATGCTACGTCGTTGCCGGTCATGTCCTTGTCCGGGCGCGCCCATTTGAGCTGCTCCAGCCCGTGCACGGCTTCGTAGTTCACTATGTTGGGATATCTGCGATGCAGACCGGTGGGGCGATAGACGCCGTGGTAATCGACGAGAAGTCCGTGTTTTGCGCAGACCGCGGCGCAATGTTCGAGGAACCGGGCCACTTCCGCGTCGCCGCGATCCATGAAATCCACCTTGAAACCTTTTACGCCAAGTTTCGCAAAATGCGCCGCCACTCGCTCTTCGTCTCCGGCAAGCTGCGCCCACGCCATCCAGAGAATTATGCCGACGCCCTTTTCGCGTCCGTATTCGACAATCCCGGGAACGTCGATATCCGGATTGAACTTCCATATGTCGAGATCGACGCTCCAACCCTCGTCGAGTATGACGTATTCAATGCCGTTCGCCGCGGCGAAATCCACAAAACGCATGTAGTTGCGGGTATTCAAGCCGCCGCCGCCCTTGTTGTCGAAAGCATTCCACCAGTCCCACGCGACCTTTCCCGGCTTTACCCAAGAAAAGTCCGCCCCCGACTCCGCCGGCGCCGCCAATGCATAGACCATGTCGCTTTCCGCGAGTTTGGACGACTCCGCAACGATGGCGAACACGCGCCACGGAAGAGATCTCGCGCCGTCCACCTTCGCTATCCAGTCCTTCGTGGTACGGACTTTCAGCCAACGGCCGCCTTTCTCGAGAACGCGCTCCTTGTTCCAACCTTCGACACGTTCTTTCACATCAGGATACTTGGCAAAAAACGCATCGAACCGCACATCCCCTTCCTGGGTTCTGGAAATATCGCCCAGATTCCACACGGGATAGTCCCTCGTGTCGGAATCGGTCGCAGCCACGGTGAATCCGCCGGTTGCAAACACGAAGGGGAGATATATGTGGCGCGTTTCGCCATTGTCGATATCGCCGGCGGCAGAAAATTCTGGGAGCGTCTCTTCGCAACCTGCACGCTTGCGCGAATTGCGGTTGAACGCGCATTCCGCGCCGGACGCGATCGTCAGCGATGCGATCTCGCCGTCTATCGTCCTGACGCCGCCTTCGGGCAGTTCAAAGCGGTAGGCGACGCCGTCTTTTCTCGCGACGAGCCTGACGGCGAATCCGTCGAACGTGGCAAAAGTCTCAGAGCCGGCGAGATCCACGAATGCCTTTTTGTATATCGGCGTCGGAAGCGTGCCCGAGAGATTTCGCGTTTCGGTCCGCAGGCACGCGCAGCCCTTCGCAAGATCTTTTCCATCGACCGTCAGACCGATAGGCGACCGTTTTACGAGCACGACGCCGTCCTTCGTCACTTCGTATGAAAGCGGCGATTCGTAAAGACGTATTTCATTGCCGGCGTACGATGCCGTGGCCGCAGGCACTGCCGGCGCGGCGGACGCGGATGAAAGCAACACGGCCGCGGCCAATCCTGCCGCCGCTTTCTTCATATCAGAAATCGACATTCCCATATTCCGTAGCGACTTCAATTATACCAAATTTTTTACTTGCATACGATGCCGCGGAATGGTAAAATTACCGCAGTTTCTAAACCTGCTCGGGTGGTGAAATTGGCAGACACGCATGCTTGAGGTGCATGTGGGTAACTCCTTGCGGGTTCGAGTCCCGCCCCGAGCACCACTCTTCAGACCATGCTCGTAAGCGGCGAAAACATAATTGACGGCGTTCCGGTCGTGACAGCCGCGCGAAAAGCGAAGAACATCATAATACGCGTCAAACCCGACGGGACGGTTTCTTTGACCATCCCCCTGCGGCGTGCGACATTCGCACAAGGCGAGGCTTTTCTGCGTTCGAAATGGGAATGGGTGCTCGAAACGCGAAAACGCGCCTTGTCCGCCCCGACTCCGCGCGAACGAGAGTTTTCTCCGATGGATGTCGCCCGCCTTGAAACGATGCTGGGGCGTCTGCACGCGCAGTGGGCGGCGCGCCTCGGGGAACTTGGGGTATCTTGGAAACTGCGCCGCATGAAAACCCGTTGGGGCGTGTGCAACTTCGCAAAACGCCGCATAACGTACGCTACAATGCTGGCGGGCGAGACCGAGCAATCCGTCGAATACGTCGTCGTCCACGAACTCACCCATTTAAAGGCCCACGGCCACGGTCCGGCTTTCAAATCGCTTATGGATTCGAGACTGCCGGACTGGAAAGAACGCAGACGCGCCCTCGGAAAATGATAGAATATCCATCCATGTCCGATCCAGTACCAGGCATTCCGTATGTAAACGACAATGTCGCATTGCGCGACTTCAAGTACTATATTTTCGACTGGGACGACAACATTCTCCACATGCCGACGAAGATTGTCATGGAACACAGGGAGACGGACGGGGAATGGCGTCCGGTGGAGCTTTCAACTTCCACATTCGCTCTTGTTAGGACCGACACCGCGCACTACAGGCCACCGCCCGGCGGCTGGAGGGAAGCGTTCAAAAATTTCGAAGACCCTGAAGATCCGGCAAAGCCGAACGGATTTCTCGCCGACACGATGGCGGCGCTCGCCAAAGTAGCCGGCGGCGAAAGACCCACTCCGAGTTTCTCCACATTCCGCAAGACCCTTGTCGAAGGAAGGCTCTTCGCAATCGTCACGGCGCGCGGACACGCTCCGTCCACCATCGAAAAGGCCGTGAGGTTATTCATAGACAACGCGCTCTCGCCGCTCGAACGCGCCACCATGATGTCCAATCTACGGGGATACCGGCGCTGGCTCGACGGCGTCGAAAAGTTCGGCACAGACAAGGAAGAACTCGATTTCTATCTCGGAATGTGCCGATACAGCGCCGTCACCAACGCTGTTTTCAAACAACGCATGGCGCTCGACCCCGTTTACAGCGAAAAACTCGCCGTCGCCTCCGTGGCCTCGAGGCCCGAACTCGCCAAGGAATTCGCCATCCGCGATTTCGTAGAACATATTTTTCACATGCTCAAGCGGAAAGGCGGACTCGGGCGCTCCGTCGCCATAGGGTTTTCAGACGACGACAAAGGCAACGTGGAAAGCGTCTCCAACTACATCCGTTCGGAACTTTCAAAACGTTTCGAAGGAATAAAATTCGTGGTTTACGACACCTCCGACAGATCTCTGGCCAAAGGGCGCAAAGTATGCGTGTCCGGCCAGCCGAATCTGCCGGGTTTCTAATCTTTTTCCCCGTCTTCCCGGTCGATCCGCACGCGACGGGCCACGCCCTCGCGCGGTTCGCACTCCTCCGGGATGCGAAGCGGTTCGAGTTCCGGATCGTCGTCCTGCGGCATGGCCTCCCATGCCGCGGCATGGATAGGCATGCCCTTCTCCCGGAACATCGTCTCGAATTCCGTCCATACCTCCGGAGGCCGCGGCATCGGCTCGACGCGTCCAAAACGGCGATCGGCAGCGAAACACTCGCATACGGCATCGAAGTAGCCGGCATGGTCTGTGGCGAACTCGATGCGTCCATGCGTTTCAAGGCGTTTCCATAGCGCGTCCAGGAACATAGGTCCGAAAAGTCTGTGCGAACGGTGCTTGCGCTTCGGCCACGGATCTGGGAAAAACACGTAAACCCGGCGGACTTTATGGTCCGGCAGCAAATAATGGAATGTATAAAGCGCCTCCAGGCGCAACACGCGGGCGTTTACAATTCCCATGCACCTGCATTTCGATGCGAACAGGCGCACGCGACCGAGCATGCGCTCGATGCCGATGAAGTCGCAATCGGGATTTTCCGCCGCTCGCCGCGTCAAAAAACGCCCCTTGCCGCACCCGACCTCTATTTCAAGCGGTCGCGTCGCGTCAATCTCTATTGGTTTGCAGGGGTCCGCAATACGGATTACGGGATCAAAATCCATTCATCACCTCGTCTATCCTGTCTGGAATTGAAAGCGGAAGGGCGTGCTCAGCGCCGGGGACGGTCTCGACGATGCTCTGCGGAAACACCGCCGACAGGAACTTTGCGTTGTTGGGATGCACGACGCAATCCTTTTCGCTCTGGAAAATACGCACCGGGCAGCGAAGCGCCCCCGATGCGAGAAGATCGATCAATTCAATGCGCAAATCCGTCTCGCGGAGAAAATCGAGTCCTCTTTGCAGATTTACGGCGTCGGCCGCGTCATATATTGAATCGAAAGGCTCCCCGCATATGTCGCCGCCGGTCCCGCCGGCATCGAGCGAAAATCTCAAGGCGGCAAGACGACGTTCCGACATGCCGGGCCAGTCCGGGGCCGCCATCATGCGCGGCGTGGCGGCCAGAAGAACAAGACCTTTCACTTTTCGCGGGAAAGCGGCGGCGAGGCGGAGCGCCGTCGCTCCTCCCATCGACCAACCGGCAAAAATCACATTCTTTTCACGGGAAACAACCTCGTCCGCGAGACCGTCGAGCTGCTCGGCGTAACTAAATATGCGGTCCCGGAGGAAGCGACAGCGTTTCCACGCCGTTTCCTTCGCAGCCCAGCCATTAAACACATAGACCTTCGCACTCATCGAGAATACTGTCGGCTATCTCGTCCTTTCCCGCCATTTCGAAAGCCTTCGTCCTGCCGTCAGGGAATATGAAAGAAACATGATTCGTAGTTCCACCGAATCCTGCGCCCGTCTCTAAAATATCGTTCGCGACTATCATTGCGAGGTTCTTCCGGCGGCACTTTTCCTTCGCGTTCGCAATTATGCCGGGTCCGGTTTCCGCCGCGAACCCTATCTTGACCGCCGCTTTAGCCTCGAGAAGAATATCAGGGTTGCGTACAAGACGCAGAACGGGCGACATCTCCTCTTTCTTGAGCTTCCCCGGGAATACGCTCTCCGGGCGCCAGTCCGCGACCGCTGCCACTGCGATGAAGACGTCCTCAGGACGCAAAACATCCGAGACTGCTTTCTGCATATCCCGCGCAGATACAATATCGATCCTTTCGACGCCCTGCGGAGTCGGCAGCGAACACGGGCCTGCGACAAGCACGGTCTCGTATCCGCGCCGCGCGGCGGCGGCGGCTACAGCGAAGCCCATCCTCCCCGTCGATGGATTGGATATGAACCTCGCCGCGTCGATAAACTCACGCGTAGGTCCTGCGGTTATGACGAATCGCCGGTTCATCG
This sequence comes from Kiritimatiellia bacterium, assembly GCA_017385345.1. GTDB lineage: Bacteria > Verrucomicrobiota > Kiritimatiellia > RFP12 > UBA1067 > UBA1067. The sequence goes on along the minus strand of JAFNRY010000202.1, from coordinate 171 downwards.
TGGCGGATGTATCTCCGTTTGGCAGTTGGTTTAAAGAAAAAGAGCCGGCGGCGTCCTACTCTCGCGCGGGCGGGTCCCGCACTACCCTTGGCGATGGGGCGCTTGACTTCAGTGTTCGGAATGGGAACTGGTATTACCGCCTCTCTATGGCCACCGGCGAAAAGCCGGAAG
>JAFNRY010000201.1 GCA_017385345.1 Kiritimatiellia bacterium | reverse complement strand
TTCATGGGGCCGTTGCTGGCTGTTAAGCCCTGGTCCACCATGGGCGTGGAGGGCGTGCATCGTTTTCTCAAGCGCGCCAACAGGCTCGTGACCGAAACCGCCGCGCAGGACAGGAAGCCCTCGTCAGCCGAAGCGAAGAGCCTCGCCGCCATGGTGAAGAAGGTCGGCGAAGACACGGAGGCGATGGCTTTCAACACCGCCATCTCCGCGATGATGGTGTTTGTCAACGAGGCAGAGGAGCAGGCGAAGAAGTCCGGCGGACTGCCGAAGGCGAGCCTTGAAAAGTTCGTTCTCTGCCTGGCGCCGTACGCGCCGCATCTCGGCGAGGAGCTGTGGGAGTTTCTCGGCCACGAGAAGACGCTCGCTTACGAGCCGTGGCCGCAGTACGATCCGGGGGCGCTCGTCGAAGACGTGATCGAAATCCCGGTCCAGGTCATGGGCAGGCTGCGCGGCCGCGTCAGGATCCCCGCCGGCGCGACTCCGGACGAAATGACCGCCGCGGCGAAAGCCAATCCCGATGTCGCAAAGTTTCTCGAAGGCAAGACGATCGTCAAGACCGTCGCCGTTCCCAAGCGCATGGTCAACTTCGTCGTGAGATAGCGAAGTTTCGCATGGAGACTGTGCACGCCATAAGCCGTCCGAGTTCGCAACGTCGCGAGATCCAGATGCGCTTTGGCGGCGAGGTTGATGAGAATCCGGAATACTTGACCGAGCAGATTCTTACTTATCTCGGCAACAAACGTTCGCTTTTGCACTTTATCGGTGATGGTGTCGAACGAGTGAAGCGCGAGACGGGGAAAGAGAAGATTTCTTTTTTCGATGCGTTTTCAGGCAGCGGCATAGTTTCACGATATCTGAAGCGCCATTCTTCTTTGGTCATAGCAAACGATCTGGAATATTATAGTACGGTGGTCAATAAATGCTATTTGACCAACAAGCGTGAGATTGACGAGCGGGACTTTGACAATGTTTTTGAAACATGGAAGAAGATGGCGGCCGCGAATCCAGTTGCGGGCCTCATTTCGCGCAATTATGCGCCTGCTGACGACGATGACATAAAAAAAGGTGAAAGAGCGTTCTATACGCATGAAAATGCGATAGTGCTCGATTCTGCGAGGCATGCGCTCGATTTGGTCCCAAAAACTTATTTCAATCTGCTTCTCGGGCCACTATTGGCCGAAGCCTCGATACACCCCAACACTTCTGGCGTGTTCAAAGGCTTTTACAAGAACAGACAAGGTATAGGCACGTTTGGCGGCGAGGGCCGCAACGCGCTGTCGAGAATACGCGGAAGAATACGGCTTGAAAAACCGGTGCTGTCGAACTTTGAGTGCAAAAGCATCGTAATCCAAAATGATGCAAACGAGACGGCGAAAACAATGCCGCCGGTCGATTTGGCTTATTTCGATCCGCCGTACAACCAGCATCCGTACGGTTCCAATTATTTCATGCTGAATATTCTCGCCCGCAATGAAAATCCCGCCGAAACCAGCAAGGTGAGCGGCATACCGAAAGGCTGGAATCATTCGCTATATAATTGCAGAAACAAGGCTGAAATGGCTTTTTTTGACTTGCTT
>JAFNRY010000200.1 GCA_017385345.1 Kiritimatiellia bacterium | reverse complement strand
GGCGGCCACGCAGCGGGATGCGGCGAAATGGCGGATTGCCTGTGCGACGCAGACGGAATCCACGTGTATTCGGCGCCGGCCGTAGTCAATCCTGCGTCCACGCACGGTACCGGCTGCTCCCTCGCCGCGGCCATAGCCGCGGCTATGGCCCTCGGAATGCCTCTTCGCGCGGCTGTGGCTTCGGCCAAGGCGTATGTTCGCGCCGCGATAGCCGCTTCGCATTCCGTCGGCCCCCGCGCGGCCGTGCTTGGTTTCGCTGTTCCGGCGGAACTGTAGGAAGAAGGTTGCAAGAGATGAAAAGCATTTTTGCAGATTATACAATTGTTCCTTCTCTTGATGCATGAAGTTTTGACGGGACATCCTTATCCCGGGAAGTTTGGAATAAGGATACAGCGCGTAAACCGTAGTTCGTAAACCGCTTGCTTTTTGCGAGGCCGGTCTGATATAATTTCGACGTCTGGCTGAAAGACGGCGCGCGCCGTCCGGAGCCGGGCGTCATATTTCCCGCGTGGGAGAGGCGAAGAACAGTAGCCTTCAACCGCGTCTGGGATGCGTCAGGTGAAAGCCTGAGAAACTATCACATGAAGACGCATGAAGAGGACACTGCCAGTCCGTGCAGTTTCGCCTCCTCCTGTTGTATCTTCATAGGTCATTCTCAGGCACCTCACCTGATGCATCGGAGGAGGTGTCATGTTTTCCCGCGCGCCTCCGGAGAATGGCAGGGGGATACGGCGTGTCGTCCGCTCATCTGCGCCTGGACGGTTGCCGCCATGTTGGACGATTGGCGCGGAAGCAATGTGTCGGAGGAGACGAACATGGGTTTTAGAATCGAGCGGGAGTTGAAGAATCTTGTTGAGATGGTGAAGCTCCTTATTCTGTTGGCAGCCATTGTAGGCCTTTACCTGTGGTGGCAGGGGCATAGAAACAGAATGGCGGCGGAGGCTTTAAAGGTAGAGGAGGAGCGTATCCGGCTGGAACAAGAGCGAGACCGCGTCGAAAGAGAGAAGCGTGAAAAAGATCGTGTGGAGCGCGAGGCCGAACGCTTGCGCCAGCAGGAGGAGCGTGAAAAAGAACGTCTTGCGCGCGAGGCTGAACGCAAGCGCCAGCAGGATGAACGCGAACAGGCCGAGCGTGAAACGCGCGAAAACCGCGAGCGATACGCCGCATACATGCGCGCCATCAAGGAAAACAGCTTCGACATTTTCACAAAGGCCGTGACGAATGAAATAGACAAGACTGGCGGGGAACTCTGCTATCTGCTCCCCAGCGACGATGTCCCGGTTCCGCTGTACTATGCGATATACGATGCGACAAACGGCACGCGGCGCGTTTTCCGGCTGGAAAGGTCGGGGGCGGCCTTGGATATGGACGGCGATTTTTTCGATCAGATGGTCGCAGAGTCGGACCATCTCGTGGCAAAGGGCGATACGGTGTATTTCAGGTCGCGGCGCAAGTCGCCGGCGACGGGCGCTTTGCATATCGCCAAGCCCGGCGACCCTGCCGAGGAGTTTTTCGGAATGTTGTACCCGGCGTTGAAGAAGATAGAACCCGCATACGACGAGTTGACGTTCGACATATTGTTTACGCCGCCAAGGTCGCAAAAGCCTATTCTTGTGGAGAATCTGCCATTCGGTTGCGCATGGTCTCTCGAGAGCGTCAGAGAGGCGGTCGAAGAGGCGATTTCGCACAACCGCGGCTCCGGCAGATCTTCGTCGAGACAGCGCAAGTTCAAGCGAACGGTGAAGCTGTGGGATGGCGATTCTGTAAAGCGGGGCATGGAG
>JAFNRY010000199.1 GCA_017385345.1 Kiritimatiellia bacterium | reverse complement strand
GGCGGTTTGGCGGCAAACACGGCGTTCGCAGGACACAAAGGCTGGCAGGAGGCGAAAAAGGCGATGCCGGGCGTAGCGGTCGCCGGACTCGCATGCATAGTCGGCAGCGTGACAAGCGCGCACGGGGCGCGTTTCTCTTCATGCGGGCCGGCCGTAATCGCCGGCGTATTCTTGCACAATTCCCTCGGCTACGCCCTCGGATACGCGGCCGGAATCGCCGCAAGATTCTCTCCTGCGAAACGCAGAACCGTTTCGATAGAAGTCGGAATGCAAAACGCGGGCTTGGCAACGGTTCTCGCCGCCCGCCATTTTCCGGCAATGCCAGAGACGGCGATCGTCTCCGCGGTTTCATGCGTATGGCATTCCATATCAGGCGCTCTCATGGCTGGAGTGTTCAACGCCGCCGACCGCGTTCTGCAACGCAACAAAACAGGAACCGAACCGCCGGATCGCGCAAAATGACCACACCGTTCGAATATATTCCGCAGGTCCTCGAGCGCGCGGTGGAGGACGCTCAGCCTATCGATGTCAAGGGCAAGGTCGTCCAGGTCGTAGGCACTATAATCAAAGCCTCCGTGCCGGGCGTGAAAATCGGAGAAGTGTGCATTCTGCGCAATCCCTGGGAAGAGCAGGAAGTCCAGGCGGAAGTCGTGGGATTCACAAAAGAAGCAGTTCTTCTCACGGCTCTCGGGGCGATGATCGGCATAAGCGCGGAAACCGAGGTGATTCCCACGAGACGCGTCCAGATGGTGCCGGTCGGGAACAATCTGCTCGGCCGCGTGCTGGACGGTCTCGGCCGACCGATGGACGCAGCGACGAAGGGTCCGTTGAGACCGGACGGCTACTACCCAGTTTACGCAGACCCGCCCTCCCCGCTTGAACGCCGCATCATATCGAAACCGATATCGCTCGGCGTACGCGCCATAGACGGGCTACTGACATGCGGCGAAGGCCAACGCATGGGCATCTTTGCCGCCGCCGGAGGCGGCAAATCCACCCTTCTCGCCCAGATTATACGGAACACCGAGGCGGAAGTGACGGTGCTCGCCCTGATCGGCGAACGCGGCCGCGAAGTGCGCGAATTCATCGAAAAAGACCTGGGTCCGGAAGGCTTGAAAAAATCCGTCCTCGTGATTTCGACATCCGACCGTTCGTCAATGGAGCGCCTGAAAGCGGCCTATGTCGCCACAGCGATAGCGGAGAGTTTCCGCGACAAAGGGATGAAAGTTCTTCTTCTGATGGACTCCGTGACGCGCTTCGGGCGCGCCCAGCGCGAGATCGGACTTGCCGCAGGAGAACCCCCTACGCGCCGTGGATTCCCCCCGAGCGTATTCTCCGAACTCCCGCGCCTGATGGAACGCGCCGGAAACTCGTCGAAAGGATCCATCACGGCGCTATACACTGTGCTGGTGGAAGGCGACGACATGACCGAGCCGATTGCGGACGAAACACGTTCGATACTCGACGGGCACATCATACTGTCGCGAAAGCTCGCCCAGATGAACCACTATCCGGCGATCGACATACTCGCTTCGGTTTCACGCTGCCAGTCGGCGATCGTACCGAAGGACCACAAGGCCGCCGCAGCAAAATTGCGATCCCTTCTCGCCAAATACTCAGAAGTCGAACTTCTGCTGAAAATCGGCGAATACAAAAAAGGCGCCGACCCCGAAACCGACGAGGCGATTGCAAAAAATCCTGCCGTAAACGCATTCTTGAAGCAGGGACTCGATGAAAAACCGTCATACGACGAATCCATCCTGAAACTCAAGGAGGCAGTCAGCTGATGGCGTACGCGCTCCAGCCGCTTCTCCGCATCAGAACGATGCGCGAGGACCGCGCGAGCGGCGAATTGACTGCCGCGCGCCGGGAGCTCGCCGCCGCAGAAGAAAGGCTTTGCGCAAGGAAACGCGATCTCAAAAGCTGGGAAGAAACAAAAGACGTCCGCCGCGACAGGATTTACGACACGATAATAGGACGCATAGCGAGCCGCGACCAGATAGATCTCGCCAACGAAGGCGTGGCCAGAATAGACGAAGAAGGCGCCATCAAGGCGGACAATGTCGTCCGCGCCGAAGACGAACGGCGAAAGAAGGAACTTGCCGCGGAGGCAGCGCGCGCGCAACTCAATCTCGCGATAAAAAACAGAATGAAAATCGACGAGCACCGCGCTGTCTGGATGAAAGAAGAAGCAAAAGCCGCGGAATCCGCCGCCGAAATCGAACTCGAAGACTTCACGGCGAGGAAGGAGGAGATTTGAGAATGGAAGCCTTTCCGCTCGACAATTCCTCCTTCTGCGCTCCAGTGGCGCCGGTATCGACGTCCGGAGCAGAGTTTGCGACGATCCCCGCCGGCGAACTCGCCGCGATGCAATACGGCGGCATGTCTGCGGCGACGGTCTCCGTGCCTATATGCGAAACCGTGCAACGATTCGAAAGCGCCCTTTCCGACGCCATGCAGGCGCAGGTCGATACATCGCGAATACTTCGCATCATAGAAAAATCGATCAACTCCCCTGGCGAACATCGCGAAACGGCGGCGACTTCCGCGAGCGGCGCGATTCGTCCCCATGGCAAAGCGCCGGGCAGGCCGAACGCTGCTGCATCCCGCGTCCGGGCGGCCGGCGCGCACGCAGCGCACACAGGCGGCATTCAGACCTTTTTATTAGATCGAGACTTGCCGGCATCTCACTCGATTTCAACCGCGTCCGACTCCCAATCGGCGCAAACATCGCCGTCTCCGGCGCCTGCCCCGGCGCCGAATGCCGCTACGCAGGCGTTCTCGTCGGCCATGCAAATGCGTCATTCGGAATTGCAATCTCAGCCACAAACAGCCTCCGGCTCCGGCGTATCGACCGCAAAAGCCGCCGCTGCAGTCGCGGAAGCAAGCGGCGGCGAGCTGGCTGCGGCCGCCGCCAGACAAGCGTCGGCCGCTTCGCCGCAAATCGTTCAGAGCGCGGCTGCGGCTGTTTTGCAGCCTGAAACCGCCGCCGCTATTGTAAACGGAGTGGTCGAAGCCGTTTCGGCGCAGATTCTCGTCGACGGAGCGCTTGCGCATGGCCAGGGTGAAGTACGCATCATGCTAAAATCCGAAGTCCTCGACGGTTCCGAAATAAAATTGACTGCAGAAAACGGCGTCCTGCACGTCTCGATATCGCCGGCTACTGCGGATGCGGCCGCGACGCTCGCTGCGGCGCTTCCGCGCCTCGAAGCGGCCATGGCCCACCACGCCGGCGCCTTCCTGCACGTAGCCGTAACCGTCGCGAACGTCAAGAAAGGGAAAGAACATGAAACCGTTTGACATTTTCGCATCGCTGCCTCGATGGAAAAACGCTTCGCCGGACGAGATCATCTTCTCGCCCGCATTTGCAGCGCCAGCACGCTTGGGCGACGAACAAATCAACATACGCCCATGCGAATCCACGCCTTCGCCCGACTGCATGCTGTCGATCGGGATCTCGCTCGCCGGGGAGCCGGGCCGGCTACGAATCGCCAAATCCAACCGGTTTCCGGAACTCTCGCGGCTGTGGGATTCGCGTGCCGAAATACCCGAACCGCTTTTGCTTGCCCTCGTCGAGCGCGAATGCGGCCAGTTTCTCCAGATGATCGAAAACGTCCTTCGCAGACAGCTCGTCCTTTCCGGGATTTCCGGCGCCGGCGGCGACGCCGCACAGGATTTGTTCTTCTCCGCCGCCGACATCGTCTTCTCGCTGCGAAAATCCGACTCGATAGCGTCTGCATTGGGCCAACTGCGCAACATCGACCTTTCGCACGATTCTATACGTTCTGAAGTGTTCCGGGCCGAAACCGAATACGCCGCTTTCACACTTTCGAAAACCGACATAGAATCTATAGAAACAGGCGATGCCATTCTGCTGCCGGAAATCGGCTCCCTGTCGCCGCGGCTTGTCGCAAACGGCAGATTCGAAATCGGGAACGGCGTGGCGCCGTGCGCAAAAGACGGGCTTCTCCGCATTCGGTCCGTTGCAGCGCAAGAAATCACCCTTGGCGCGATTTTCGACGAAGCAGCTTCTCCCGGATCGGCAGCGACGCCGCCGCCCCCGCCGCAAAACACGCCGCTCAAACTCGTGCAAGACGGCAGAATGCTTGCGACCGGCCG
>JAFNRY010000198.1 GCA_017385345.1 Kiritimatiellia bacterium | reverse complement strand
GGACTTTGCCCAAGGCGGGGAAGGTCGTCTACAAGGACGGCGCGGTGGACGGGTCGAAGCTTGGCGAGAACCCCTGCGGGCTGAAGCTTACCTACAAGGCGAAGGACGGTTCGTTCAAGGGCTCGTTCAAAGCGTATGCCGAAGTCAACGGCAAGTTGAAGGCGAAAACGGTTTCCGTCTCGGGCGTGGTCGTCGGCGGCAAAGGCTACGGCTCGGCCACGATCAAGAAAGCCGGCTCTGTTGCTATTACCATAGAGTAGTCAGAGTAGTCACCATTACTATAGAGTAGCAAGGGCGGGAAGATAGTTTTGCCTGGTATAATTGGCATTTCACTTAGTTCGACGGGCAAGACGCCCGTTCCACATATGCCCGTTCTACTTGCCAATGTCAAGGAAACGGGAAAACTGGCGATTTGATATAATCAAAGAGATATGAGTAACGGCGGTGCGCGTCGGTCCGGGAACGGATGCGAGGCGCGGCTCCAAGATGTAAGAAAAAAGAAGGAAAGACGAGGAAGATGAAGAAACTCAATACCGGAATCGCTATGGCCTGCGCGGCTTTGGCTGTCGGCAGCATCATTCCCGCGGAGGCGGCGAAGGTCGCGCGCGGCGGGAACTGGAAAGTGGTGTACTCCAGCGCGGAAGGGCCGCAGGGCCGCGCGCTCGAGGTTCTCACCGAGCGCATTTCGCCACACATCCTGCGCGACCAGTACATCGCCACGCAGCACGTGCTCCCGATGGAGAAGGCCGGCGGCGAGACAGTCGCCCCGGAGAAAAAGCATAAAATCGTAGTCGGAATCCCGTCAGAGAACCCCGTATTGAAGGAGATGCTCGGCTCGTCGCAGCCGCCCGAGGGCGGATATCTCGTCCGCACCGGCAGCGAAAACGGCTCCAACACCGTTCTCATAGCGGGTTCGACGCCCGAAGCTGTGCTGTGGGGCACTTTCGACTTTCTCGATACGGTTCTGCCGGACGTCGAATGGAAGATGTTCCACGACCCGCACCTCATGTACGCCGGGCTGTTCTTCAGGACCGACAGGGCGTTCCCGAAGTTCGAGATTTCGCGCCGCCCCGAGACGCCCGTGCGCAGCATTTTCGCATGGGGGCAGGTCATCGACGACTACCGTTCGAAGTTTCGCGAGATGGCCAGGGCGCGCTTCAACCGCGCAATCATCTGGAACAAGTGGCAGGTGCTCAACGCCAAGGAGATCGTGGAGTGCGCCTACAGCTGGGGCGTGAAGGTCTATTGGGGCTTCGCGTGGGGCTGGGGCGACGGCTGGGAGAAGACGGACGTACACAATCTCGACAAGCTGGCCGATTCGATCATCGATGAATGGCACCGCGTGTGGAAGCCGATGGGAGGCGACGGAATCTACTTCCAGAGTTTCACCGAGACGAGCCAGCAGGAGCTCAACGGGCGCACCATCGCCGAGGCGGTGACCGAGCTGGTCAACATGGTCGCGAAGAGAATGCACGAAGAATCGCCCGATCTGGACATAGTCTTCGGGCTGCACGCGAACTCGATCAGGAAGCCCGGGGCTACCGAGGCGATCGCCAAAACGGATCCTTCGCTCGAGATCCTCTGGGAGAATTGCGGCGGCTTCCCGTTCGGCGACCTCGGCGGCGGGCCCGACACGGCGTTCTGCGACAAGATCGTCGCGATGTCGCCTTCGGTGGGGCTCAGCTGGAAGGCGCAGCTGCGTCTCGACTGGGCGACGTGGTGCGAGCCGTGCGGGCCGTTCATGCTCGGCTGCGCAGGGCCGACGGTAAAGGCGGCGGACCGCAAGTCCATCGAACACCGCGGCAACTTCTTCGACGAGGTGTGGATGAAGGACGGGAAGGTGGCGTACGACTTCGTGAAGCACATGCGCGCCGGTGCGAAGAAGCCCGTGGAGTTCAACGGGGTCGCGGAGTACACGCCGCCGTACGGGTTCACGACGCACTGCCAGGCGGAGCTTTTCTGGAGCACCGAGGATTCCTGGGAGGAGATCATGCGCCGTGCGCGCGCCCGGGCGCGGCCGGAGTGGTAATCCCCGGCGCAGAGGCCGTGTGAACGATTGCGAGGGTTTCGCATGAACAGGACGGCGACGGTTGGCGTTGCATGTGCCGTTTCGCTCGGGGGGCTCCTCTTCGGGTTTGACAGCGGCGTGATTTCAGGATGCGAAGAGGCCATACAGGCCGAATATTCGCTCAGCCCGTTCCGGCACGGGCTCGTGGTGGCGGGCGCGCTCGCCGGAACGGTATTCGGGGCGCTCGCGGCCGGCTGGATGTGCGACAGGCTCGGGCGTAAACCGACTCTCGTCTGGATGGGCGTGCTGTTCTTCGTGTCAGCCGCGGGATGCGCGCTGACGCCGGGCGGCGCGTCTGGACCGGCGATCCTCGGATTCATGCGGTTCGTGGGCGGCGTCGCCATAGGCGGCGTGTCGGTGGCGGTGCCGATGTACATAGCGGAGATAGCGCCGCCGGAAAGCCGCGGCAGGCTCGTGCTCGTCAACCAGTTCTGCATTGTGCTTGGAATCGTCGTTTCCTACGTTTCCAACTACTGCGTGGCGAGGTGGCTGCCGTTTTCGCCGGGGACCGTGTGGCGGACGATGCTCGGAGCGGAGTGCCTGCCGGTAGTGCTGTACCTCGCGGCGCTCGCGCACGTGCCGGAAAGCCCGCACCAGGCGAAGGTCGAGGCTGGCGCGCCGCTTTTCGTCCGCAGGAACCTGCGGCCGCTCGCGCTGTGCTTCACCGTCGCGTTCTTCAGCCAGCTCTCGGGCGTCAACGCGGTGAACTACTACGCGCCGCGGATATTCAAGATGATATTCGGCGAAGGAAGCGAACTCGCCTCGCTCGCAGGCACGATCGGCGTCGGCGTCGTCAATCTCGTGTTCACGGTGGCGGCCTTCTTCATGATAGACCGTTTCGGCCGCAAGCCGCTGCTCGTATCCGGATGCGCGGCGATGGCGGCCATGCACGGGCTTGTCGCATGGCAGATTTCGCTCGGCGGGGCCTGCACGCCGTGGATCGCCCTCGCGGGGGTTTACGGCTTCATGGCTTCGGTCGCGTTCTCGGCGAGCGCGGTGATATGGGTCTTTATTTCCGAGATATTCCCTCCGGACGTGCGTGCGAAGGGGCAGAGCTTCGGCGGAACGGTCCACTGGATCATGTGCATGCTCGTGTCGTGGCTCTTCCCGGTCGCTGTCGCGCGTACGGGAACCGGGGCGTTCGCGTTCTTCGCGGCGATGATGCTTCTCGAAGCGGCGTGGGCGGTGTTTTTCATGCCGGAGACGAAAGGAAGGTCGATAGATGCAGTCTGAAAAAGGGGACAAGGGAACGGCAGCAGATACCGATTACCAGGGTAACGGCAAAACCGCGGATGGGACCAGAACCGAGCAGGATCAGGATGATACCGGTGATAACGGTGGTCAAGTTGGAGTCGAAGATGGCCGAGAACGCATTCTTGTAACCATC
>JAFNRY010000197.1 GCA_017385345.1 Kiritimatiellia bacterium | reverse complement strand
GGGAGTACTTCATGCCGCCGTGGCCCATCGCTATTCCGTCGCACACCGCTATGGTGTTGAATTCCATCGCGACGCCGCCGGCTTCCTCGATGCATTTTTTGAGAAACGCCCCGACGCCGTTCAAGTGGCAGTGGCCCGGCACGAAGCTTTCGTAGCTGTTGCAGATGCCGATGAACGGTTTTTTCAAATCGCTCCTCTTGAGGCCGGTTGCGAAGAGAAGCGATCTGTGCGGTGCGCGCTCCACGCCTTTTTTCACGTTGTCGGATTTCATGTCATCCCAGTCCTTTCGTAGTGAGTTTCGCCGTTGCCCATACGCCGAAAACGGCAGGCGGCGCCACGGCCGCGGCGACAGGCGCGAGACAGCCGGTCTTGGCAAGAGCCATGCACGCGATGACGGCGGCGTAGTAGAGAAAGTACGTGCCGATCGCTCCGAAAATGCCGCCGCCTGCGCCGCGTCTGCCCGAACGCGCCGCGCCCGGAATCGCCGCGAGGGTCATGATCAAGCAGGCGAGGGGCGACAACGCCTGCGCCCACGCGTCGTATATCACGTCGTTGCGCGACTGCGCGTCGAGATCGCCGTTCGCTTCGAGCTGCTTCAGTTTTCCCGCGGTCGAAACGAAACGTATGTCGCTGTTCTGCAAAAGAAGGTCTTCGGGTGTTTCGCGGAATTGCGGGAAGCAGCGGAGCGGAAGGGCGTCGAGCTCCGGGGTCGGGGAGGCGCACGGCCGCTCGGAAGCGTCGAAGTGCCCCGTCCTGACGTTGTCGAACCACCATTCGCCGTCGAGCCAGCGAGCCCTCTCGGCTTTCATCGTCCATTCGCGCGTTCCGTCGGGTCTTGAGGACGAAATTCTCACATTGCGCAGGTCGCTGCAGTCGCGATTGTGCGAACCTTCGACCGTCCATATGCGGCGTTCGGCGGAGTTGCTGTATCCGAAGCCCACCTCGAGCGCGGTTTTTTCGAGGTCGAAACGTTCGGAGCGGAGTCTCTTCGCCCATTGCGCGTAGCCGGGCATGTAGCATTCGTTCACCCACGCCGTGAAGAGCGCCATCGCGGTCGCCGCGAGCAGAAGCGGCGCCGCCACCGTGGCCACGCCGGCACCGCCCGCGAGCATCGCCGTTATTTCCGAATGACGGGAGAGGTTCCACATGGTGTAGAGCGTCGCCAGCATGAGGGCCGCCGGCGCGAGGTAGTGGAAAAACGGCGAAAGATATCCAGCGAAATATTCAACCGTCTCCCTGACGGGAAGTTTCGCCTCGGTTATCCGTGAAAACGATCCGAACAGTTCGAAGAGGATGTAGATTCCCGCAAAGCCGCAAAGACAGTAGACGAGCGGCGGAAGGAATTCGCGAAAGACGTGTCTGGAAAGTATCGCCAAGCCTATTCCTCCAGATTCCCGGTTAGATCGGCGGCCGCCGCGAAGCCGTGCCTGTCGCAATATCCGGAGATTCCGTCGCACACTTCCGCGACCACGTCCGGATTCGAGAAAACTGCGGTGCCTACGGCCACGGCGGTGGCTCCCGCGAGCATGAATTCTATCGCTTCGCGCGCGGAACACACCCCGCCCGACGCAAGAATGGGAAGATCGACGGCCTTGTGGGCGTCGTACACGAGTTTTACCGAAGCGGGGTGGATGCAAAGTCCCGAGAGCCCGCCGGTCTTGTTGCCGAGCGCGGGCCGGCGTTTTTCTATGTCGATGACCATCGCCGGATAGGTGTTCGCCACGCAAAGCGCGTCGGCTCCGGCGTTTTCGGCGGCTTTCGCGAAAGGCGCTATGGACGGCACGTTCGGTGCGAGTTTCACGATCAAAGGAAGGGTGGTTTCTTTCCTGACAGCCGCCACCGTCCTGTGGAGGATTTCAGGATCCTGTCCGAACGTGTGGCCGCCAGACTTCACGTTCGGACAGCTTACGTTGATTTCGATCGCGCCTGTCGCGGAGGTTTTTCCTTCGCGCTTTCTGTCGGCTACGAATGCTTCGATCCGCGCCGCTGTCTCGGCGTATTCTTCGACGGTCCCGCCCCATATGTTTACTATGAGAGGAACGTTGGCGTTTTTCTCGTACCAAGGAACGCTGTATTTCAAAAAGTTTTCGACGCCTTGCCCCTGCAGGCCGATAGCGTTGACAAGACCGCCAGGCACTTCCGCGTGCCGCGGCATCGGATTCCCGGCCCATGGCTCGAGACGCACGCCCTTTGCCGTTATCGCACCGAGCTTGGAGTAGTCCACCGCGCCGAGGTATTCTGTTCCGTATCCGAACGTGCCGCTTGCGGTGGCGACGGGAGTCGCCATTTCCAGTCCGCCGAGATTGACATTCATTCTTGCCATGCGACGAATTATACCAAACGTCCGGCGTTCGTGGTTCGCGTTCAGTGGAGACGCCTTTCCGGGCGTTCCGCATAATATTGCACTTTTGCCGCATTATCCGGCACGGCTTCATTTGGTATAATAAGCGGCATACCATGTCAGAGCAAAACGATAATGGCGGCAAGTCGCGCGGCAGCGGCCGCGTGACTATATTCGATTACGGTTCCCAGTACACGCAGCTTATCGCGCGCCGGATACGCGAACGAGAAGTCTATTCGGAAATCGTGCCATACAATACGGCCGCTTCGACGCTGCGCGCTGATCCGCCGGCCGGCATAATACTCTCTGGCGGACCGGACAGCGTATTCGCGCCCGGCGCCCCGGGAATAGATCCGGACGTATTCAAACTCGGCATCCCCGTGCTCGGCATATGCTACGGAATGCAGCTCATGGCGCAAACGCTCGGCGGCAAGGTGGAGCCGGGCGAGGGAGGCGAATACGGCAAGACGGAACTCTCGGCGGGCGGCGGAGACGGATCTTGCTGCGCCTTGTTCGCCGAAGTCCCGGGAAAATCGACGGTGTGGATGAGCCACGGCGACAGGGTTTCGTCGCTGCCGCCTGGCTTTTCCGCCGCCGCTTCGAGCGCGAACTGCCCGTGCGCCGCCATGTACGACCCGGGAAGGAAGTTCTATGCAATACAGTTCCACCCGGAAGTCGTCCATTCCGAATACGGCGGCAAGGTTCTGTCGAACTTCGTTTTCGGCATATGCGGCTGCAAACCCGAATGGAAACTCGCCTCGTGGATTGACGATACGGTGGAGCGCCTGCGTGCGCAGACGGACGGCGGCGAGGTCGTGCTTGGACTGTCGGGCGGAGTCGATTCGTCGGTCGTCGCGATGCTGTTGCACCGTGCGATAGGCGACAGGCTGCACTGCATATTCGTCGACAACGGGCTGCTGCGGCTCGGCGAGGCCGCGCAGGTAGAGACGATGTTCCGTGGAAAATACGGGCTCGACCTCCACGTTGCGCGCGCGGCCGGCCGTTTCTACAAGGCTCTCGAAGGAATTTCCGATCCCGAGGCCAAGCGCAAGACGATAGGAAGGCTTTTCATCGACGTGTTCGCCGAGGAGGCGCGCAAGTTCAGCCATTGCAGGTTCCTCGCGCAGGGCACGATATATCCAGACGTGATCGAAAGTTCGAGCACTACAAAGGGGCCGTCCCATACAATCAAGAGCCACCACAACGTGGGCGGGTTGCCGCCGGATTTGAAGTTCGAGCTGATCGAGCCGCTGCGCGACCTGTTCAAGGACGAAGTGCGCGCCGTGGGGCGCGAACTCGGAATGGACGGGGAGCTGCTGGATCGCCAGCCGTTCCCGGGTCCGGGGCTCGGCGTCCGTATACCGGGCGAAGTCACCGAGGAGAAGGTCGGGATTCTGCAGAAGGCCGACGCCATAGTGCGCGAAGAGGTCGCGAAGCTGCCGCAGTACAAGACGATCTGGCAGACTTTCGCCGTCCTTCTGCCGGTGAAAACCGTCGGCGTCATGGGCGACAGGCGGACGTACGAGTACACGTGCGCCGTCAGGTCGATCGATTCGGTGGACGCGATGACCGCGGACTGGACAAGGCTGCCGTGGGAAACGCTGGCGACGATATCGAATAGGATCATAAACGAAGTGCGCGGGATAAACCGAGTAGTCTATGACATATCGTCCAAGCCGCCGGCGACAATAGAGTGGGAATGATGGAAGATTTCGGACTGTATATTGTTATGACCGACCCCGTCGTGGGGTACGAAAAGTGCTGCGAGGCGGCCGTCGCCGCGGGCGTGAAGATGGTGCTGCTTCGCATGAAGGACGCGACGCACGAAGAGCTGACTGCGATGGCAAAGCGGCTGGCCGCGATTACGCGCGGGAGCGCGACGAAGCTGATAGTGAACGACGATC
>JAFNRY010000196.1 GCA_017385345.1 Kiritimatiellia bacterium | reverse complement strand
TCGTGGAGGGCTTCCTGCGAGGACGACGCACCGGACTATGAATGGGATCATGGCGAATTCGCGGTGGACGGCGTCGTAAAAGCGTATATCAGCGGCGAGTCCGGGTGGGTGGACGTCAGCGTGAAGGTGGAGGGCGCCGGCGAACACACTCTTTCCTGGACCTATTTAAAGGACGACGCCGAATCGGAGGGCGGGGATTGCATCTTTGTCGCGAACTACGGCTGGATGAGCGCCGAGGCTTATACGCATACTACTGCCGTTCCAGTGCCATACGCATGGCTGCGCAATTGCGATGCCGGCATGGCGGACGAATACGAAGCCTACGAGTCGGCGGCATTTGCGACGGCGGCGAACGGGCGCAAGATGTGGGTGTGCTATTTACTGGGCCTCGACCCGTCCGATCCGCTCGACGACTTCCGCATCACGCGCTTCTGGATGGAGGGCTGCGTGCCAAAGTTCGAGTTCAACCATACGACGGACGGCAGCGGCAACTCGTTTCTGCAATACGTCAATCTGCTCGGCAAGGCGAAGCTTTCGGACTTCTGGCGCCATGTGCCGGAAGAAGGCAATCCATCGTTCCGGTTTTTCGAGGTCGAGGTCGTGCCGCCAGGTGCGGAGTCCGTCGCCAAGGAGCTTGGCGGGGTGCAGTTGTGGGAGAACGGGCCGTACTGGGCGGAGTGCAACGTGGGCGCGGAGAAGCCGGAGGACTACGGCTGGTACTTCTGGTGGGGCGATACGGTAGGCTATGCCCGGAGCGGTGGAACATGGATCGACAACTATTACTACTCCGGTGTGACATGGGTGTCGAGCAAAGGCCAGCAAATGACCAGCAGTCCGTTCTCGTTGTCATCGTGTCCTACCTACGGCAAGTCCAATCCGGAGTTGCAGTCTGCGGGGTATATCGATTCGACCGGCAATCTTGTAGCGGCGCACGATGCTGCGACGGCGCATCTTGGCGCTCCGTGGCGCATGCCTACCGACGCGGAGTTAAAAGCGCTTTTCGCCAACTGCACTACGACATGGACGACCCGCAATGGCGTCAGCGGGTGCCTTTTCACCGGCAAAGGCGACTATTCGGGCAAGAGTATCTTCCTTCCTGCGGCCGGCCACGGCTACGACTCGGGCCTCTACGTCCCCGGCTCGTTCGGCCTCTATTGGTCCTCTACGCCGATTTCGGACGATTCGAACGACGCGTGGGGCTACAACTTCGATTCTGGCGGCTTCAGCCCGAGCTACTGCAGCCGCCTCTACGGTCAGTCTGTGCGTCCTGTCCGAGGGTTTGCCGAATAGCGCGCGAACTGCGCGCGTATTCGATTTATTTACTTCATTTAATTTATTTTACAGCGAAAATTGTCGCCATAATAATGCGGTGCGCCGCATTCCAGCCCGGCATTGTGCTATAATAAGATCCGGGCGTGCGAAGCAAGGCGTCCGTCTCAAGGAGGAATGATGGCACACAAAGAAGGCAAGGCCGCGAGAAGGCCTGTGGTATTGATAATACGCGACGGCTGGGGGGTGAATCCGCGCAAGGAAGGCAATCCGGTGTTTGCGGCGAAAACGCCGGTGATCGACGGAATACGCGCGCGCTATCCGCACTGCCTGCTCGATTGTTGCGGAGAAGCAGTAGGGCTGCCGGACGGGTATCAGGGGTCTTCCGAAGTCGGCCATTTGAACATGGGCGCGGGGCGCATCGTCGTCCAGGAATTGAAGAGGATAGACGACGGTCTTTCGAGCGGAGAGCTTTTCAAGAGCGAAAAGTGGGCGAATCTCGTGGCGAAGTGGAAAGCGAACGATTCCCAGTTCCATTTTCTCGGTCTGCTGCAGGACGAGGGAGTGCACGCGCACCAGGAACATTTGTTCAAGTTGATGAAGCGCGCGCGCGCGGAGTTCCCGACCGGCCGCATCGTGGTGCATCCGTTTCTCGACGGACGCGACACGCCTCCGCGCTCCACGCTCGAATACATCGCCCGTCTCAAGACGGAACTTGCGTCCGTCGGGAACGCCGTCATAGGCACGGCTATGGGGCGCTACTACGGGATGGATCGCGTCAAGAACTGGAAGCTCACGAGCGAGGCGTACGATTGCATCGTCTCCTGCAAAGGCAAGAGGGTAGCGACGGTCGAAGAGGCGGTGAAAGCCGAGTACGAGACCGGCGTAACTCCGGACGGCGCGCCGATGACCGACGAATATATTCCGTGCTATGTAGTCGGCGACTATCAGGGCGTGCGGGACGGCGACGTGATCATGCACACAAACTACCGCCAGGACCGCGCCATCCAGCTGACGCAGGCGTTTACGCGAGACGACTATCCGGGCGAACGCTCGGCGAGGCCGAAGATCGCGTTTCTCGGTTTTACGCGCTACTGGGATGAATTCGAAGACTATCTCCTCGGCGCGATGGGCGCCGGAGGCGGCATGGACAATCTGCTCGGCGAAGTTGTTTCGCGGGCGGGCATACGCCAGTTGCGCCTTGCCGAAACCCAGAAGTTCCGCCATGTCACGAGTTTCTTCAACGGCAAATCGACGACTCCGTCGGAAGGCGAAGACCAAGTCGAGGTCAAGAGCCGCTTCGATCCCGCCACGTTCGCAAGCCATCCGGAGATGGACGCCTACAACGTGACGGACGAACTGCTTCGCAGGCTCGAAGACAATCCGTACGGATTCATTGTCGTGAACTACGCGAATTGCGACATGGTGGGCCATACCGGAGACTCCGCCGCCGCAACGAAGGCGGTGGAGGTCACGGACGAGTGCATCGGCAGGATACTGCCGCGCCTGCTCGAACTCGACGCCCACGTCTTGATATTCGCGGACCATGGAAACGCCGAGCAGATGAAGGATTACAAAACCGGTCTGACAAAGACGTCCCACACGTTGAATCTCGTTGAGTGTTTCTACGTCGCCCGCGACGCGGCGGGCGTGCGGCTCGCACCCCTTGCGAAGCTTTCGGCGATCGCGCCCACCGCGCTGCAGATGCTCGGACTTCCGGTTCCGCAGGAGATGACGACCCCGTCGCTGCTTCTCGGCCGGGAATCCTGGTCGGAGACCGGACTGTGCGTGTAGCGCGCGCCCTTGCGGCGGCGGCGCTGTCGGCGTGCGTCGCGTGCGGGTCGCATGCGCGTTCCGACGCGCGCGGCGCCGCCTTCTCGCCGCTGTTGCGCCCGGCCAGCGCTCCGCTCCAGATTTCTTCGCGCTACAGAAGTCCGCGCAATCCCGAACGCCGCGTCAGGCCGGAGACGACGCACATCATCCTTCATACCACCGAAGCGCCGGCGAAATCGTCCCTGAGGCATCTTTCCGCCCGTGGCGAATGCCATTATTGCGTCACGGAGGACGGCTCCATATACAAAATCGTTGATGTGTGGCGCGTCGCATTCCACGCCGGAACCTCGATGTGGAACGGCAAGGAAGACGTCGACGAGTATTCGGTCGGCATCGAGTGCGTGGGCTACCACGACAAGCCGATGGGGCGCGTGCAGCTCGAGGCGATCGGAAGCCTCGTAAAGGCGTTGCAGAAGAAATACGCGATTCCCGATTCGCACGTGCTCACGCACAGCCAGGTCGCGTACGGCAACGTCAACAAGTGGCAGAAGAAAAAGCATCGCGGCCGCAAAAGATGCGGAATGCTGTTCGCGACCGCGGAGGTGCGCAAGGCTCTCGGATTGAAGGGGCGCGTAAAGACCGATCCGGACGTGAAGGCGAAACGTCTTGTCATAGGCGACCGCCATCTGCACAACGTTTTGTACGGAAACGCCGCTCCATCCGGCGGCCCGCCGCCGGGCGTCCGCGACCGTACGGCTCCGTCGCCGGCGAAACCGGCGGAACACA
The DNA here is from genome assembly GCA_017385345.1 of Kiritimatiellia bacterium. GTDB lineage: Bacteria > Verrucomicrobiota > Kiritimatiellia > RFP12 > UBA1067 > UBA1067. Next base: position 5,865 of record JAFNRY010000196.1, on the reverse strand, counting down.
AAGCCGCAAAGACCGCCGCGCCGTCGAGAATGGCTTGTCCGCCGCAGAGCATAGCCGATTTGAGACGGCAGGGATACGTTCCTATCGGTACGATTGCAAAGGGGCGCACGGCCCGGCAGGCTGCCGGAGACAGATGGAATGCGCCCGACACCTATTACAGCATACGCGGAAAAGTCCTTCCGGGGAATATAATAGACCCGAAGAGAGTGCAAGAAGGAACCAACGTGTGGAGAAAAGAAAAGACCTCACGATAATAGGGAGCGGTCCTGCCGGCTTGACGGCGGCGATATACGCCGCCAGAGCCGGGCTCGACTGCGTCGTTCTCGACGGCATGCTTTCCGGAGGGAGGCTCGTACAGACGATCGCCGTGGAGAACTATCCCGGATTTGCGGAGCCGGTATCCGGGATGGATCTCATGGCCGCCATGCGCGCCCAGGCCGAGCGGGCCGGAGCGTCTTTCGAGATGGACGAGGTCCAGAGCGTCGATTTCGGCGGCACGGATAAGGTTTTGCATTGCACCATGGGCGACGTTGCCGCCAAAGCGGTAATCGTCGCCACTGGAGCGTCGGTGAAATGGACCGGCCTGCCGGGCGAGAAAGAGTATCGGAACAAGGGGGTCAGCGTTTGCGCCACTTGCGACGGCTCTTTCTTCCGCGGCGCCGAAGTCGCCGTCATAGGCGGCGGCGATACGGCTCTCGGCGACGCGTTGTATCTCGCCGGCGTCGCAAGGAAGGTGACAATCGTCCACCGCAGATCCGGGTTCCGCGGAACGAAGCTGCTGCAGGACCGTGTTCGCGCGGCATCGAACATATCGCTCGCGCTCGACACCACGGTTTCTTCTTTCAACGGCGACGGTTCGAAACTGCGTTCGTTGACCATCGTGCGCCGTTTGCCGGACGGAAGTTCCGAGGAGTCGTCGCTTCGTGTCGACGGAGCCTTTGTCGCAATCGGGCACGAGCCGCAGACGGCCTTTCTCGCGGGTTCGCTCGAGCTGGACGCCGCAGGATATGTAAAAACCGGCCCCGGGGGGACGAATACGTCGGAGCCGGGCGTGTTCGCGGCAGGCGATTGCGCGGATCCGCGTTACAGGCAGGCGGTAGTGGCGGCGGGCGCCGGCGCGGCGGCGGCCATGGACGCAATTTCATGGTTAAGGGAGAAATCGACATGACAATAGATGCGGACGGTACGAGTTTCGACGCGGCGATCGCCAAAGGCAAGGCGCTCGTCGATTTCTGGGCGACATGGTGCGGCCCTTGCAAGATGCAGAGCGCGATTCTCGAAAAGCAGGTCGAGCCGGCGACGGACGCGACAATTGTGAAAGTGGAAGTTGATTCCTGTCCCGAACTCGCGCAGAAGTTCGGGATAATGTCGATACCCGCCCTACGGATATTCAAGGACGGCCGCATGACCGCTTCCTTCGACGGCGTTACCAAGGCGGACGAAATCCTGGAGGCTTTGCGATGATTTTCTGCACTCCCGAAGACGATCCGAAAATCTGGGGTTGCGAGCGCGTCGAGAGAAGGGCCGACGCGACGCTTCCGATTCTGGTTAAGACTCTGGACGTGCGCGGGTGTTTGTCAGTGCAGGTGCATCCCGGCGCGGCCGCGGCCCGGACGCTCGGCGGGAGGGAAAAGAACGAAATGTGGTGCATACTCGAGCCGGGGACGCTATACGCCGGTTTCAAGCCGGGCACCGGCGAAGGCGCGATCAGGCGCGCCATAGCCGAAAACACGCTCGATAGGCTCCTTGTCCGCATCGAGGCGAAAAAATACGAAACCTACTTCATACCGGCCGGACTCGTGCATGCGGCGCAGGGCGTCAGGTTTTTCGAAGTCCAGCAGGATTCGGACACGACATACAGGCTGTACGATTGGGGTTCCGTCGATGCGCAAGGCCGGCCGCGCCGTCTTCACATAGAAGAGTCGATGGCTTCGCTCGACGCGACGCTGCCTCCGCCTTCGCCGGTGCGCGATCTTGAAACGCCGTGGTTCTCTTTCGCGCAGAAAGACGTTGTCGCAGGCGGGGCGCTCGAGGCTCCGCGGGAAAAGGCGGCGCTGGTTTTCGACGCGGCGGCGCGCAAGTCGTTCCTGCTCGCCCCTGGCGAAAGGGCGGCTGTCGCTCCAGGCAGGTATTTCATGGCCGGGGCGAAGGTTTGACGCCGCCGAACGAAATCAAAAAACGGAGAGGAGGACTGGACGATGAAGGCAAGAGCGACAGTGTGCGGCGCAGCCGCGCTTTTCGCGGCCGCCGCGGTTGCGGCCGGATTCGGTCTGTATGAAATGGATGCCGCATCGACAGCCATGGGCGGCCACGTCTATGGAAATCCACGCAATGCCTCCGCCGTCTATTACAATCCCGGCGCCCTTGATTCACTCACGGGCACGGTTCTCACCGCCGGCATCACGATGCTCAATCCGCGCGCCGACGCCAGGATCGACCAGAGACACGATACGCGCATGAACTCCGGTTTTCTCGCCTATCCGAATCTGTTCGCGGTGCAGGAGTTGCCGCTCGGATTCCGTCTGGGGCTCGGAGCGTTCGGCGATTTCGGCCTGGCGAGCAAGTACAACAGCCATTGGGAGCTCAAGCACGATTCGTACGAGACGATGCTCGAAGGATATACCATGCAGGCCGTTGTTTCGCGCGAAATTCTCGAAGGATGGTCGTTCGGCATAGGCCCGCGATTCTCGTACGTCAATTTCGAAACGCGCATGGTCAAAGACTTCTCCTATGTGGATCAGATGTACATGGCGCAGTCGTACGGTACGATGCATGCGCCGGCGAGAGGCAGGAACAAACTGAAAATCCAGGCGGACAACGAAGACGATGTCGGCATCGGAATGTCCGCCGGCACACGCTACCGCGTGACCGATGGATTTTCACTCGGCGCGATGTACCGTTCGCGCGTCAAGACCGATCTCGAGGGACATGCCCGCTGGACTGGCGGAGACACGGGGCATCACGTCAATTCCGTGAAGGAGACGATTCAATTGCCGGCGCAAATAACCGCCGGCTTCAACTGGGACGACGCGCTTTGGATCGAGGATTTTCATCTTGGCGCGTCGCTCAGCTGGGTCGAGTGGTCGAAGATGAGTTCGCTCCGCTTCGACGTCTGGAATCCGGTTTCGCGCGAGGTCGAGCGCAACGAGATGAAAATGGATTGGCGCAACACATATCGCGCCGGATTCGGCATGGGTTATGATTTTCTCGACAATTGGACCGTGGCCGGCGGCTATGTCTACGATTGGGATCCATGCCGCAATAATGTCGGCTACGCGCACTCCATGCTGCCGGTGGGCGACAGGCACGTGATTACGTCCGGCATAGTGTGGACGAGCGATTCGCAGGCCTGGGAAATCGCTTTTACATACGGCATAATCATCCAGGAGTCAAAGTCGCAGTATATACCGGCCGAATACCATCGCTACACCGGCGAAGTCCACAAGATGCATACGCATCATGCGTTGTGCCACTGCGTTTCGGTCGGTTTGACGTACAGGTTCTGACTCCGTCCGGCGTGCTGGCGCGTCAGACGGCGAGCATTGCTTCGATGGCGCGCCGCGCGCGGGCTGCCGTGCGCTCGTCGATTTCGACGCGCGTTTTCATTTCCGCGAGAGACTCCAATACGTCCTGCGCGGTCGTTTTTTTCATGTTGGGGCAGACGAGCGCTTCCGATACGGGGATGAACGTCTTGTCCGGGTTTTCGGAGCGCAGACGGTGGAGAATCCCGGTTTCGGTGCCGACGAGAATCGTTTTCGCCGCGCTTTCTCTGGCGTAGCGGCACATGCCGCCGGTGGAAAGGCATTCGTCGGCGAGCGCGCGCACTCCTCCCGCGCATTCGGGATGCACGAGCAGCGGGGCGCCCGGGTGCGCGGCTTTGGCGTCCAGTACTGCTTTTTCGGTCAAACGCGCGTGCGTCGGGCAGTAGCCCGGCCAGAGATGGTACTTGCGCCCCTCGAGCGAAGATACATGCGAACCGAGATGCCTGTCGGGCACGAATATGATTTCGCGGTCGCGCGGAATGGTCGCCATGACTTTTTCGGCGTTTCCGCTCGTGACGCATATGTCGCATTCCGCTTTTACTTCGGCGGTGGAATTGACGTAGCATACGGTCGTCGCGCCCGGGTGCTCCGCCTTGAAGGCTTTGAGCCTGGCGGCGTCGATCATGTCCGCCATGGGGCAGCCGGCGGAAGGCACTGGGGCGAGCACGGTTTTGCCGGGATTGAGAATCGCGGCCGTTTCCGCCATGAACCAGACGCCGCAGAAAACGATGGTCTGCGCTTCGGTCCTGGCCGCGAGTCTTGCAAGTTCCAGCGAGTCGCCGGTGAAATCGGCGAGATCCTGGACTTCGCCGCGCGTGTAATTGTGGGCGAGGATTACCGCGTTTCGCTCTTTTTTCAGGCGGATTGTCTCCGCGGCCGTGTTCCCGTTCATTTCAGAGACCGCAGTTTGTCGAGCACGCGGTTGCCCGCAGCGCCGAAGATGCCGAGTTTGTCGAGCTTCGAATACCAGCCGTTCAGGTCGCCGTACGAAGTTCCGCAGATTTTATAGACTTCATCGCGGCTGTTCACGGTGTCGAGATCCGCGAGCAGGGCGGCGTCGGCTGCGGCGCAGCGGGCCTGCCGTTCCGGCGATGGAGCATATGAGACGATGCGCCAGGCTTCGACAGCCTTGCGCCCGCTGCGTGTTTTCCCCCATTCGGATTCAAACCGTTCGTCGAGTTCCGCCGCCGTTTTCGCGCGCTGTTCCATCACGGCTTCTTCTTTTGCGTAATAGTCGCCGTGGACGGCGTTCGATCCCTGCGGCGCAAGTTCGCGTATCCATATGTTGCGGTAGTGAACGGGATTCCCGTGGTCCTGGAGCATTATCGGCCCGTAGGGGAACAAACCCGGCTTTTCCGGATAGCTGGCGCGATTGCGCCAGACCGTGGGCCCGTCGAAGCGCCAGGCGTCCTGAACGAGCACGCCGTTGAAGAAGACGGTTGCGGTTGCCGGGCTCAGGATTTTTCCGGTTTTGTCGGCGACGGGCGAATGGAACACTATGTCGAACGTGTTGAACTTGCCCGGCGCGCGGCATGGATTGACAAGAGGCGGGTTCTGTCCGTACGCGGCTCCGGCCTGGCCGTCGCTGTAGTTCGGATTGGGGTTGGGGGTCTTGGACGGGTCGGTTTCGTACGAATCGAGCACTTGTATCTCGAATTCGCCGGGCAGGAACACGCCTGAATTGCCGCGCCCCTGCCCCGTTCCGCGAACTTCGGCTGGAGCGGCCCATTCTACGTGCAGCTGGCAGTCGGCGAACTTCTTTTTGGTGCATATGAACCCGGCTCCGCGCACGGATATCAGATCGCCGTTGTCGTCAACCGTCCATTTGGTCGGCTTTCCGTTTCCGTCGCACCAGTTTTTTTCGATCGACGAGGCCGTTCCGTCGAACAGTACGATGGCGTCGGAAGGCGCCATGCCTTCCTCGGCTGTTATTTTGACGACTCCGGGCCTGTTGTCGTCGTGCACGGCCCACGCATGCTTCGCGTCGGGCGGCGCCCCGAACGGGTCGGCGAACGCCTGCACGGCGGCGGCCGCCGCCGCTGTTGCCAGCGCATATGCCGTCTTTTTCATGTCAGACTCCTTCTTTTGGCGCGTTGGCGGCTTTGGCTTTGTCTCTGAACTCTTTTACGCCGTCGTGATGCCAGCCGTCGAGTTTCATCTTTTTTCCGGCGATGGATATGGTGAAAATCGTTTTTTTGTCCCACAAGCTGTCGTCTATCGCTTCAATGTCGCTCCATGATCGTTTTTCCCCTTTGGCGACGAAGCCGTTCTCGTCGAACGAAAGTTTGGCGGTCCATATCGCGCAGAGGTGCAGGCCGACGGC
>JAFNRY010000195.1 GCA_017385345.1 Kiritimatiellia bacterium | reverse complement strand
GGTTGACGTCTTCTGCCGCAACCACAGGCAGATAATCTCGCAGATCAACTCGGACAACGACGAGAACAAGACCAAGTTCGGCCTTTCGCTCTGGCTCAAAATATTCTTCTTCGCCTTGGCCGCCGTTCTGCTCGTTGCGGGCGCCCTGCCCGGCCGCAAGCAGACGGGAACGCGCACCATGATGGCGATGATCGACGATTACGTGAAGGAGATCGTCAACGAAGCCGACGGCGCGAAGTGGCTGTTCTCCGACGGCGCGTTCGACTGCGCCGTGGAAATGGAAGCCAAGAAACGCGGCAAGGAGCTCGCATGCATTTCGCTCAATCCCGGCCCCGGGCGCCGCAGCGTGCATTCCACAAAACAAGTCATGCTCGACGAAGAGGATAAACTCGCCGCGGGGATAGGGGAAGCGAATCTTCTGCGCACGTGGCAGCGCGACAAGCCGGAAAGAATGGCCGAATCTGGAATCATGGTGGGGCTCGATCTGTGGCGCCAGCGCGGCGGGACGGACTATCCGCCGATTTCTGGCGTCATGGCGAGGACCAAATGGCCAGACGACGCGATGCGGCAGGAAGGCATCGACGCCGCAAAGGCTCTCGCCAAGCGCATCATCTCGTTCGTAGAGGAAGAAGGCGGCCCGAAGCCGATAGCGGGCGAACAGGTCAAGGATCTTTTCTACATCATGCAGTGGAGGCTCGCCCGCATGGCTTCGATGCGTTCAGAAATGTACGACAGGGGCGGCGACGCCGAAAAGGCCTCAATCGAGAGGGACGAGGCTTTGAAACTCGACGACACCAACGCGGAATTGAAGAGGCTGCGCGAGAAAATGATGCATGCGCGTTCGCACACGCTGCGCCAGATGTCGCCGCGCGAAGGCCTCCATCTCGCGCTCGTCCGGGCCGATTTTCTCGTGGGCAGGCATTTTGCGGAACCGATTCTCGAGTCGGCGCCTGACAATATCGACGCGAACTTCGCCATGGGCATGAGTTTCTTCGTGCAGGAACAGTACGCCATGGCGGAGAAGTATCTTCTGAGATGCACCGAGCTCAAACCGAACGAACCAGCATTCTGGAACAATCTCGCTTTGACGCACATGCAGCTCAAGTGCTACATGCAGGCGCTCGAAGAGGCCCAAAAGGCCCTCGAACTCATACCTGATTCGGCCGAAGTTAAAGACACCATCAAGACCATCGAAGAAGCGAAAGCCGCCGCCGAGGAAAGCAAAGAATCACAGGGCGGAGAAGGAACCGGGAACAAGGCCGGAGCGGCCGGCGGGAAATAGAGGTGGGGGCCAACGGTAAAATGGCCGCGGCGGCGGCGCTCGTCTGCGTCGCCATGGCGTGCGCGGCGGCATGGTGGGGAAGCCTCAATCAAGACGAAGGCTGGTATCTCTACGCGGCGAAACTCGTCTCCGAGGGGAAGATGCCGTACCGCGATTTCTTCTACACCCAAGGGCCGCTTCTGCCGCTCGTATATGGCGCGCTATCGTCCGTCTGGGAAGGCGGAGGATTGCTTGGAGCGAGAATCTTCACGTTCATGTTCGGGCTGTGCGGAATGGTTCTTTTCGCCCTGCTCGGCGGGCGGCTCGCGCCGGCCGGCCGGCGCATGCAGGCCGGCCTCGCCACCTTTGTCCTGCTCGGTTGCAATCTCTACCACGTCTATTTCAACACGATTCCCAAAACCTACGCTCTTGGCGGTCTCTGTGTAGCCCTCGGCTTTCTCTACTATGCGGCGGCGGCGAATCCTGTGGCGGCGAATACGCGCAAACGCGCGGTGGCCGCCGTTGCCGCGGGGTTCTGTCTGGCCATGGCGTCCGGAGCGCGCATCAGTCTCGGCGCCCTTCTCGCTACGACGGGACTTTCGCTCGTCCTTTCACGCCGCCGCACTGGTTTTGCTTTCGTCTGGTTCGGCCTGGGAGGGCTCGTCGGCCTCGCAATGGTTTACGGACCTTTCGCGGCGGACGCCGGGGCATTCGACGGGCTGTGCGCCGCACAGGCCTACCATGCCGCGAGAAAAGGTTTCTCGCCGCTCTTCACGGCGGGCTCAGTCAGCAGGCTCGCAAGATGGTACCTGCCGGCGTTTGCGGCGGCGGCCGCCGCCGCGACTTTGCTCTGGAAGTCCCGCCGGAACGGATGCGGCGGCGGAACATGCGCCGTGGGCGACGGCAGAACCGGCACGGTTCTCGCCGGCTTTGCAGCCGTC
>JAFNRY010000194.1 GCA_017385345.1 Kiritimatiellia bacterium | reverse complement strand
GGCGTATCCCGGCCTCGACAAGCTGCTTGTCCGTCAGCTGCCTATGCGTGTGCGAGGCCGGATGCAGGACGCAACTCCACGCGTCGGCCACGTGCGTCACTATGCCGATCACCTTGAGCGAATCCATGAATTTAATCGACGCCTTGCGACCGCCCTTGATCCCGAACGTCATCACGCCGCACGGCGACGGACCGTCGAACTGCTTCTTGACCAGCTTGTGGTATTTCGAATCAGGAAGCCCGGCGAAATCGACCCACGCGACCTTCTTCTGCGTCTTGAGCCACTTCGCCACCGCAAGCGCGCTCTCCGCGTGCCGGCGGATCCTCACGTGCAGCGATTCGAGGCCGAGATTCAGCAGAAAGGCGTTGAACGGCGAAGGTATGGAACCGAAATCGCGCATGAGGTGCGCCGTGCACTTGGTGATGTACGCGAGCTTGCCGAACGCTTTGACGTAGCTGAGCCCGTGGTAGGAAGCGTCCGGCTCGACGAGGCCGGGGAACTTTTCCGCATGCGCCGCCCAGTCGAAATTGCCGCTATCTACTATGCAGCCGCCGACCTGCGACGAATGCCCGTCCATGTACTTGGTCGTAGCGTGCGTGACAATGTCGCAGCCGAACTCGAACGGCCTGCACAAAACCGGCGTCGGAAAAGTGTTGTCTATGATGAGCGGCACGCCGTTGCGGTGCGCAATCTTCGCGAACTTCGCTATGTCGAGCACGCAGCCGGACGGATTGGCCACCGTCTCGCCGAATACGCATTTGGTGTTGGGCCTGAACGCGGCCTGGATCGTCTTCTCGTCCGCATCGGGATCGACAAACGTGAACTCTATCCCGAGTTTCTTCAGCGATACGGAAAAGAGGTTGAAGGTGCCGCCGTAGATCTGCGCGGACGAAACGACGTGGTCGCCGGCGGAACAGAGATTCAGAATGGAGAACGTCGAAGCCGCCTGGCCGGAACTGGTCAGAATCGCGGCCACGCCGCCCTCGAGCGCGGCTATCTTCTTCGCCACAGCGTCGTTCGTCGGATTGGCCAGCCTCGTATAGAAGTACCCGGCCGCCTTCAAGTCGAACAAGTCCGCCATTTGCTGCGTCGTCTCGTACTTGAAGGTCGTTGAAGAATAAACCGGAACCTGACGCGGCTCGCCGCGCTTCGGAGACCAGCCGCCCTGCACGCAAAGAGTATCTATTTTCATATGTCACGGAATTATACCATTTTTGCGATGGTATTTCGTCAGATATTTCCGGACGGAGTTTGCCCGTTTTTGGCTGGGCCCAACCGGCAACGGCAAAAAACGCGGCAACCGCCAGCCGTAAGTGGAACGGGCGTCTTGCACGTTCATATGGCAGAAAATATCCTCGACAACAGGCTGGCAGCCCGTTCTACATTATGCTGGAAGCCCGTTCCACTTACGCCGGCAAAATGAGAGATAATTGATATTTTTGCATCTTCAGAAAAAAGTCAAAATGTGCAATTATCGAATGCGGGGATTTTACCGGCATTTCGCGGGAAAACAAAACGGCGAAGACAGGGACAAGCCGGAGTGGCGTTTCCGCCGCCGAGGTTCACCGCCGCCGTGCAGGGTTGGCAGAGGCGCAAAAACGACCTTGACGCTATATGCGGTTTCTTGATAAATATTTCGGGTTTTCAAAGCATTATCCCGCCACAAAATATTTCAACGCCGGATCGCGATCAAAAACGTCCACGATCATCCGGGAAAACCTTCTCGATCGTTTGGTCAAATGATCCTGAACGTTTGGGTAAACGATCGAGAACGTTTAACCAAATGATCGAGAAGGTTTTCCGGGAAGAACGAGAACCCTCCGCCAAAATCTCGCGAGACAAAATAAAGAATTATTCTATAATTGATAAAAATGCAATTTTGCAAAATGTTGAATTATGCGTTTCAGACGGCGCCCGCGCCAGCGCCGGAACACGACAGTAATCGCGCCGTCGAGCCGTCCGCATTGTGGTATAATGCGAGGAAATGAAAAACGATTGTATTTTCTGCGCCATCGCGGCCGGGGAAATCCCCTGCTTCAAAATATACGAGGACGAAAACGCCATAGCCTTCCTCGACATCAATCCCGCTTCGCGCGGCCACGTTCTCGTGGTGCCGAAAGAGCATTGCCGCAACCTGCTCGACGCGCCCGGAGCGCTGCTCGCGCAACTCGTGCCGGTCGTCCAGAAGGTGGCCGCCCACCTGAAAGACGCTCTCCCGTGCGACGGGTTCAACATTCTTCAAAACAACGGCGAAGCGGCCGGCCAGACGGTCCACCATCTCCACTTCCACATCGTTCCGCGCTACGCCGGACAAAACGCTGGCATCGACTTTACGCCGCGCAAGGCCGATATGGACGAACTCAAGACTCTCGCCGCCCGCATAGACATGCGGAACGGCGATTGAATCCGCGATTCCGCGCAAACCGGCGGAAAACAAAGCGCCCTGCCGCGCGAAGTAAAAATGCGGAAAACGGAATGAAAAAACTGACTGTGATAGCGGCGTCGCTCGGGTGGGACGCGGTGGAACGCAACCGCGCCGGGCGGATGGCCGGGCTTTCATTCGAGCCGCGCGACGGCGTATTTCCCGGCGTGACGTGCGTCGCGCAGGCGACGCTGCGCACGGGGCTCCCTCCCGCGGAACACGGCATGCTCTGCAACGGGGCGTGGATCCCCGAACTGCGAAAGCCGCTTTTCTGGGAGCAGTCCTCCGCGCTCGTCAAAGGGCGGCGCGTCTGGGAAGATCTGCGCGCCGGCGGCGGAACGGTCGGGATGTTCTTCTTCCAGCAATCGCTCGGCGAAAGCGTCGATGCCATTGTTTCGCCGGCGCCGATCCACAAGCACGGCGGCGGCATGGTGATGGCGTGCGCGACGAAACCGGCGGACGCGAACGGCGCGCTGGAAAAATGTTTCGGAAGGTTTCCGCTGTGGCGCTACTGGGGGCCGCTCGCGTCGCCGAAGGTCGGACGGGCGTGCATAGACTGGTTCGAATCGTTCACGGCGATACACGACGTGGACGAAGCGTATCTCTATCTTCCGACACTCGACTACGCAGCGCAGAAACACGGCCCCGGCTCGCGCGCCGACCGCGCGGCATTCGCCGAACTTCGCCGCCAGCTCGAACGGCTCGCCGGAATATGCGGCAAGCGCGGCGCGGAGTTGTCCGTCCAGGGCGACTATGCAATCGCGCCGGTGTCAGCGCCGCCGGTCTCCCCGAATGCACTGCTCCGCAAGGCGGGCCTCTTCTCCACGCGCACCGTCGCCGGCATGGCGTACCCGGACTTCCACAACTCGGCGGCCTTCGCCATGTGCGACCACGAACTGTGCATCCTCGTCGGCGACGCCAGACAGAAGGCGACGGAGCTTTTACTCGCGACCGGCGACTACGAAGCGGCCGAAGACGGCATCCTCCTCGCCAAAGAAGGTTCGTGGTGCGACTACAGATGGTGGACGGACGGGCGCGAAGCGCCAGATTTCGCATCGCACGTCGATATACACAACAAGCCGGGATTCGATCCGCGCGAACTGTTTTTCTTCTGCCGCGGCCTGCCGAAAGGCACGCACGGACGTTCCCGCCCGGTGGCGGCATCGGTTTAAAGCAAGCGGCGCCCGCCGCACGCAGATCGCGAACGGCGGGCGCGCAGGCGGCGGGCTTCTATTTCAACTCCAGACCGGCCTCGACGGTAGCCGCGAAAGACGGCTGGCCGCCGCCGACGAAAAACGCATACCGGCCCGAGGCACGTTTCGCCGCGCCGTCTTCTCCGAATACGACAAGGGAACGGGGCTTCAAGACGAATTCCACGGTTTGCTCCGCCCCGGGCGCAAGCGAAACGCGCTTGAAACCTTCGAGATGGTGGACGCGCCTGTCGCCCGAACCTTCGGGAGAGCGCACGTAGAGCTGGACGACTTCGTCGCCGGCCACGGAACCGGTGTTAGCGACGGTGGCGCGGACTACCGCGCCGCCGTCCGGAGTCGCTTCCGCATGAGGCTTGGAATAAGTGAAGCGCGTATAGGAAAGACCGTAGCCGAAAGGATAGGCGGGTCTATTCTTCGCATAAAGATAGGTTCTGCCGGACAGGGAATAGTCGCGGAAATCCGGGATGCTTTCATAGGATTGCGGGAATGTGACGGGCAGACGACCCGAAAAGTTGGCCTTGCCGAGGAGCGCGCGCGCAATCGCGCGGCCACCGGTCTCGCCAGGATACCAGGCGAGCACGATCGCGTTGCAGAGCGGCTCGATTTCGGAGAGGTTCACGGGGCTGCCGCAGAAAACGACCGCGACTACGCTCTTGCCGCGTCGCTTCCACCGGCTCAGCAAATCGATCTGCGGCTTCGCAATCGAATACTCCTTTCGGTCGCTACCGTAGCCTTCTTCGCCTTCTTCCAGCCCGGTCAGGCCGATGCAGGCGACTATCACGTCGGCGAGATCAGGCTCCTGCGTCGTGACGCGCCAGGCCGGCCCGGCTTCGGCCACCATTCCCGCCGCGCACGTTGACGGCGACGCGGAATATCCGTGGTAGTTGCCGTAGAGTACGGCTTCGTCCATCGTGCGCGGGCCGACCATGCCGATATACGGATGCCGCTTGCGGGACAAAGGAAGAAGGCCATCGTTCTTTATAAGGACGAGGGACTTCTGCGCC
>JAFNRY010000193.1 GCA_017385345.1 Kiritimatiellia bacterium | reverse complement strand
CGCGGATTGCGCGTATCCCGGCGAAAGCGCGAGGCTCGTGGCGCTGTGGCGCGGGCTGGACGTGTCGGACTGGAACGCCTATCCTCTCGCCGGCGCGTTTTTCCGCGCGGTCGGCGTGTCGAACGCGGCGGCGCCGGTTCTCGGCGCGCTGTCCACCGGTCTTTTGTACTGGCTCGTGTCGAGATTTCTGCGCCGCCGGATGGTTAAGGGGTGCGGCGCGGCCGTCGCCGTGCCGGCCGGGCGCGTCGGCGGCGCGTTCGCCGCGCTCGCCTTCGCGTCCGCTCCGGCGGTGGCCGGCGCCTCCACGCACGTCGAGCCGCTGATGTTCGACGCGGCCTGGGCGCTGCTCGTCTCGGCCGTCCTCGTCCTCTACGGGCGCCTGCCCCGCAGGATTTCGTGGATCGCCCCGGCGCTCGCCGGCGCCATGGTCGCCGCTGGCGCCGCCGACACGTCCCTTTTCCTGCTGGCGGCGCCTGTCTTCGTGGCGCAGATGTGGTCCGTTTCGCGCCGGACCGGCGGCAAGTGTGTCGGCCCGCTCGCGGTGTTCTGCGTTTCGGCCGTCGCGGCGTTCCTCCTCTGGGCGAACCCGGCGCTCGCCGACTTTGACGAATACGTCAAGCAGCAGAAGGAGTTTCTGACGGCCATTGCGACAGTCGAGACATGGTACGCGATACCGTTCTTTTCCGTGCTTCCGTTCGTCGTCTCCGCGTTTTCGGTGTCGCGCGCGTTCGGCAAGGACCGCACGTATTCCGAACTGATTTTCCACGCGATGCTCACTGTCGTTTCGGTTTTGGCGACGGCCACGGCGCTTTCGCCTTCGTCGGTCGCTATCCGCGCGTACGCGCCGCCGGTGTTTTCGACGCTCGCCGCGGCGGCGGTCGCCGGCTACGTGGCGGCGTACTGGTTCGCTCTGTCCACGATCCAGGCGCAGAACGGCGAAACGGCCGCGGTTTTCAAAAGGTTCGGATTCGCGATAGGGCTGCCGTACGCGCTCGTGGCGGTCGTCGCCGCGGCTATTTCGATGTTTTCGACATTCGATCCCGGCGCCGGTTCGTTCGCGGACGCGATAGCGCGGCGCATCGTCTCCGACCTCGGCGACAGGAAGTGGATTGTCACCGACGGCGCGCTTGACGCCCATTTGAGGCTTGTGGCGGCGGAGCAGAGGCGGCCGCTGCGCATAGTCAGCCTTGCGAGGGAGAAGGAGACCGCGTACGCCGGGGCGCTGGCTGCGGCGGTCGAGGAAGACGGCATAGGCGGGCAGGAGAGCAAGACCATCGCCGAAGCGCTGCGCAAGCATGGCGACAGCGGGCTTTCCGTCCAGCGCATCGTGCCGTTCATACAGAAGTGGTTCGCCTCCGATTCCGGGGCGGCGCGGCAGGCGGCGGTGTTCGGCGCCCCAGACATGTGGCTCTACGCCGGGGTCGAGCCGGTGGCGGAGCGCTTTTTCTTCGGCGCCGATCCCGCGAAGGCCCACGACTGGACGCGGGACGAAAAGGAGCTCGACGAGGTTCTCGGCATTCTGCACGCGCCCGGAAAGGCCTGGGGAAGCCATTCCATGAGCGACAGGCGCACGCGCAACACGTATTCGAGGCTCGACCTGCAGAGGCTGAACCTGCGCCGCCATCTCGGTTTCGTGGCGACGGATTCGGGCTGCGCGCTCCAGGAAAAGGGTCGCAAGCTGCAGATCGCAGGGTCGGAGAAAGAGGCGCAGGCGCTCTACGACAGGGCTTTTGCCATCTACGAGATCGTCCTTGGCAGGATCGACGGCGACAATGTGAGCGCTTTGTTCAACGAACTCGAACTTCTCGGCTGCCGCCACGCGGGGGCGACGGCCAAAACGAAGACGATCCACGGGAAGCTCGCGAAGATCAAGGAGGACGAAAGCCGCAGGTACGTTCTCGGAAACCTCGGGCTGTACTACGGCTACATATGCAATCCCGAGATCATGCTGCGCTACGGCGTGTCGCTTCTGCGCAGCGGGAGCAGGAAGGGCGAGGGTCTCGGGCAGATCAGGAAGGCGCTCGACTTCATACCGTCGCAGAACAAGGAGACCGCCGAGCTGGCGTTGCTCGCCTCGTGGTACGCCGGCGGCGGCGAGGCCGACAGGCGCAAGGCCAGGGAGATGTACGATTCGGCGCTGGCCAGAAACGCGTCGAACCGCGAGGCCCTGCTGGGTCTGGCCAGGCTGGCGATGCTCGAAGGAGACGCGCCGAAAGCGGCGGAGTATCTCGAGCGCGCGACCAAAGGGGCGGAGGATTCCCCGGCTCTGCGCCGCCAGCTCGCCATGCTGTATTTCCTGAAAGACGAGCTCGAAAAGGCGCGGGAGAGCCTCCTCCGGGCCACCGACGAGAACCATGCCGACGTCGAGGCGTGGTCGCTGCTCGCTTCCGTCGATATGCGCATCATCGAGAAGCTCGGCGACACGTCGAAGAATCCGGCGGCCGCCGCGAGAAAGAAGGAGCTGGAGACTGAAATCGACACGCTCGTGCTGCCGTCGATAGAGAAGCAGTCCAGCGGCCCCAACGACCGCCGGCTCCTCGCAACCAAGGGCATGATTCTCATGCAGAGGGGCGGGCAGGAGAACGTTGAAATGGCGCGCGACGCGTTCGTGGCCGCCTCGAAGGACGGCTCGGCCGGGATCGCGGCGAGCGACGTGATTCTCGGGCTGGACATACGCCTCAACGATACGGAGGACGCGAAACGCCAGGCCGCGGCCACTCTCGCCGCCGATCCAGGCAATCCGATGGCCAACTACGTCATGGGCTCGCTCGCAATGCAGAAGGACGATCTTGAAACCGCCGAGCTCCATCTCAGGGCGGCGGCCGGCGCGAAGCGCCCGGCGCCTCTCGCGCTCAACGATCTCGCCGAGGCGCTCCGCCGGAGGAAGAACTACGAGGAGGCGGAGGCGTTCGCGAGAAAGGCTGTCGAGGCCGCGCCGGGGCTGTACGTGGCGTGGGAGACCCTCGGATCGATCCTCCTCGACGCGGGAAAGGGCTTCGACGAAGCGGAGGCCTGCGTCCAGAAGGCGTGCGATCTTTCCAAAGACAAGAACGGGAAGTACGCCGACGTGCGCATGCTCATGTCGCTCGCGAGGATCCAGATCAAGAACGGCAAGACGCTGCGCGCGAAGTCGAGCCTTTCGGCGGTCCGCAAACGCATCAACGAACTGTCCGACTTCGAAAAGCGGGAGTTCGAGGAGCTGATGAAGAGTGCTAAGTAGCCTGATAGCGGCCGCAGCGTTCCAGATCGGCCCCTTCTACCAGCAGAAACAGGACTACGCCGCGCTGCGCCCGGTCGCGGCGAGCGAGGGGGAGACGTTCGACGTTCTGTGGCCGGCGTTCACTTCGCACCGCGACTGGTGGCGCTTCTGCTACATCGCCTACTGGCAGGATTTTCCCGAGAAGGATGCGTGGCAGTTTGCGCTGTTGCCGGTCTGGTTCAACGGGCGCGATGCGGAAAAGGGCGGCTACGCGGGGCTTTTCCCCGTCGCCGGCTGCCATCCGCACATCGCGACGCTCTACGATTTCAAGTTCTGCCTGTGGCCGCTGTGGATGCGATACAGCGTCCCGCGCGGCAGGGAATGGCTCGTCACCGATTCCGTGCTCTTCCCGTTTTTCTCGGTGCGTTCCGACGGCGCATGGAGCGTCTGGCCCCTGTACGGCGTCAACCACCGGCGCGAAAGCGACCATAGATACGTTTTGTGGCCGCTTGTCACGTGGGCTTCCTACCGCGAAGACCGCGACACTTCCGGGGAGGGCGGCAGCTGGATGTTCTGGCCTCTCTACGGCCGCGTCCGCCGCGCGAGGGAGAGCCAGGATCTGTTTCTGCCGCCGCTCTTCTCGTGGACCGAGACGCGTTCGCCGGCGAGGGAGAAGGCAGGAGACGGCGCGAAGGATTGGCGGCTGCGCTGCCCGTGGCCGTTTTTCGAAATCGAGGACACGGCGGCGCGCGAAAGGCTTTCGGTCTGGCCGTTCTACGAAAGCGTCGGGCTGAAGAGCTACGGGCGCGGGGACGGCGGCCTCTCGTCGAGCGTGACGCGCTACGGCTGGCGCCTGCTGGAATTCTACCGCGACGGGGACGGGGCGCTTGAAGAGTGGCGGCTTTTCCCGTTCGTCGCCTCGGGGAGAAACTATTTCAGGCTCTGGCCGTTCTGGGAGACGGACGTCGCGCCGTCCGGCGTCTCCCGTTCGCGCTTTCTCGCGCTCTTCCCGATACGCTGGGTCCCGGCCATAGACCGCAATTGGGCCAAGTACTGGACGTTCTACGAAAAGGCGGAGTGCCCGCAGTTCGCAGAGCATTCTCTTTTCTGGGGAATCGTGCGGTGGAGGACGTGGAAATGACGAAGGCAGCGGCGCTTGTGTGGCTGCGCGCCGTGAGGGCGCCGCAATGGACGAAGAACGGAATCGTCTTCCTGGCGTGGTTCTTCGCGTTCGCCGACAAGTCCCAGGCGGCGATGGCGCGCGGCTGGAGGCCGTTCGTGCTGGTGGCGGCGATGGCGGCGTCCTTCTCGCTCCTTTCGAGCGCGTTCTACCTTCTCAACGACGTCGCGGACTGCGACGACGACCGGAAGCACCCCGTGAAACGCATGCGTCCGGTGGCGTCCGGCGAGATATCGAAGATCGACGCGGTCCGCGCGGCGCTCGCGCTTTTCGCCTGCTCTCTCGCCTATCCCGCGGTGTTCGTGCTTCGCCACCCGGACAGGACGCTTGGTTTCGCCGTGATTCTCGCCTACGTCTTCCTGCAGTGCCTGTATTCCGGCGTGCTCAGGAAGGTGCCGTACGTGGACGTAGCGGTGATAGCCGCCGGATTCGTGCTGCGCGCTATCGCGGGGGCGGCGGCGATGGCGGTGCGCATATCGCCGTGGCTGCTCGCCTGCGCGTTCGCGCTGTCCCTTTTTCTCGCGCTCTGCAAGCGCCGCCACGAGATGGCCGTCGCTTCCGGGTCGCGCGCCGCGCTCGACGGCTACCATCCCGTCGCCCTCGACGTCCTCATCGCGCTTTCGGCGGCCGGCACGCTCGCCGTCTATTCGGCCTATACTCTGGCGGCCGACACCGTCGCGCGTTTCGGCACGAAAGCATTGTCTTCCACGGCCGTTTTCGTCGCTCTGGGACTGGCGAGGTATCTGTGGCTCGTGTATTCGAGAAGCGACGTCGGGCGGCCGGAGAAAGTGCTGCTGACCGACAAGTGGATATGGCTGGTCCTTGCCGGATACGGAGCGGCCGCGGTGGTGTCGGTATGGCTGTACAGATGAGCGGCGCGCTCGACCGGCTCGCCTCGCGCGGGGTGTTCGGGATAAAACCCGGGCTGGAATCCATACGCGCGTTGTGCGGGAGGCTCGGCGATCCGCAGAGGGATTTCCGCGCCGTGCACGTCGCCGGCACGGACGGCAAGGGGGCGGTGTGCGCCATGCTCGACGCGTGCATGCGCGGCGCCGGCCTGAGGACCGGGAGATACACCTCCCCGCATCTGCTGCATATCGCAGAGCGCTTCTTCATCGACGGCGCCCCCGCGGACATTGCGACGCTCGAAGGGCTCGCGGAGGAGACGGAGCGCGCGGCGGCCGCGACGGGGCGCGAGATAACGTTCTTCGAGGCCCTTACCGCGATGGCGTTCCTGCTGTATTCGCGCGCGAAACCCGACTTCGCGATAATCGAAACGGGCCTCGGCGGAAGGCTGGACGCCACCAACATATGCCGGAGCGCGGTGTGCGCGATAACGCGCGTCGGGCTGGACCATTGCGCCCTGCTCGGCGGAACGGTCGAGGAGATAGCGGCGGAAAAGGCCGGAATAATCAAGCCCGGCGTCCCCGTGGTCCTCGGCGCGAACGGAGCGTCCGTGGTGGAGACGGTGCGGGCGGCGGCGGAACGCGCCGGCGCGCCGTTCGTCTATGCGCCGCAGATAGCGGACGAAAGCGAGATTCCGGAAGGCTTTCCGCTCGGCGGCGGCTTCAACCGCGAGAAACCCCTCTCCACGAAGGCACTGTTATG